>VGDA01000625.1 GCA_016869915.1 Alphaproteobacteria bacterium | reverse complement strand
TTCAGCACCAGGATGACGTGGTCGTAGATGACCTCGATGTTGTTCACCGAGAGGATCGGCGTCGCCGCGTCGCTCATGCCCGATGCCCCCTTGATGGCGTGGAGGACCCGGGGGCCGGTGGCGCGCCCCGCCGGCCCCCGTCCGGCCTCAGGACCGGTTGTCGCAGCCCTCGCTGCGCCTCGGCCAGTTGTTCTTCTCGGCGAAGTCCTTCGCCGCCGCCTCGAGCAGCGGGCGGACCTTGTCGGACATCGGCGACATCCAGTCGGAGCCGCGCGTCCACTTCTGGCCGTCCCACTGGGCGACGTAGACTTTGTGGTGGCCGTTGTGGTCGCCACAGGTGATGCGCACCGGGGCCGCGAAGCCCTCCATGCCCATCTCCCTGAGCCGCGCCTCGGTGATGTTCAGGTTCTCGAAGCCGCGCCGCACGTCCTCGCCGTTCACCACCCGCTTGCCGGTGAGCTGCTGAGCGGTGCGGATCGCCTCGGCGATCAGCATCGAGTTGTAGACGCCGCGGTTGTAGAGGTTCTCGCCGATCTTGTCCTTCGGGAACTTGGACAGGCCCTTGTCCACGACATGCCGCTGGATGTCGCGGATCACGGGGAAGTCGGCGCCGACGCCGTGGAAGTTGAGCGACTTGTAGCCCCTGCCGCCCGCCTCGCCGCCGCGCGCGTCGTCGTCGCCGCCGGCCCACCAGACGCCGACCAGCTTTTCCATCGGGAAGTTGTTCTTCGCCGCTTCCTTGACCGCGGTCGGGTTCATCGCGCCCCAGCCCTGGTTGTAGATCCAGTCGGTGCGGTCGCGGCGCACGGCCAGCCACTGCGAGGCCTGGTCCTGCATCTTGTCGGCCGGGACCGGATAGAGCTTCAGCTCGAAGCCGTACTCGCGCGCGAAGGTCTCGAGCAGCGGGATCGGCTCCTTGCCGAAGGGCGCGTCGAGGTGGAGCAGGCCGATGCGCTTGCCGCGCAGCTTGTCGAAGCCGCCCTCGCGCTCGGCGACGTGGCGGATGAACAGCGAGGCGCCGTCCCAGTAGGTCACGGGCGGGTTGAAGACCCAGGGGAACGTCTCGCCGACCGCGGCGGCCGACAGGCCGTAGGCCATCGACAGGATCGGGATCTTGTCGACATGCGCCTTCGGGATCAGCTGCAGCGTGATGCCGGTCGAGTAGGGGTTCACGACGACCGGGTTCTTGCCCTTGATCGCCTCGTAGCACTCGACGCCCTTCTTGGTGTCGTATCCGGTCTCGCATTCCTCGATCACGAGGCGCGCGCCGCCGATGCCGCCGTCGCGCTCGTTGAGCATGCGCAGGTAGTCGTGCATGCCGTCGGCGATCGGCACGCCCGAGCCGCCGAAGGGCCCGGTGCGGTAGGACAGCAGCGGGACGTAGATCGAGTCCTGGGCGGGCGCCATCGCCGGCGCCAGGGCGCCGAGCGCGGCCGCAGCCGCGGCCCCGAGCGCAAGTTTCCTCATCGACATGGTGTCACCTCCCTTTTCGTCGCGGAGCGCCGGGCCGGGCTGGCCGCGGCTGGTTCCGTCGCCACGATGCTGACGTCGACATCCTCGCAGGGCACGCTTGCCCTCAGTACGGGAAGGGCCAGGCGCGCAGCTTCTGCTTCGTCGTCGCCCAGAGCCGCGCGAGACCGTGCGGCTCGACGATGAGGAAGAAGACGATGAGCGCGCCGACGAGGATGTGCGTCAGGTGCTCGGCGGTGGCGCCGCCGATCGGGACGCCCAGCTCGGGCAGCCCGAATTTCAGGAAGATCGGGACGAGGTGCAGCAGCGCCGCGCCCAGGAAGGCGCCGAGCAGGCTGCCGAGCCCGCCGATGATGATCATGAACAGGATCGTGAAGGACAGGTTGATCGAGAAGGCGTCCTTGGCCTCGCCGCCGCCGTACCACAGGAACATCATCGCGGCGCCCGCGACGCCGCAGTAGAAGGACGACACGGCGAAGGCGAGCAGCTTGGCGCGCAGCA
>VGDA01000624.1 GCA_016869915.1 Alphaproteobacteria bacterium | reverse complement strand
TAACTCGCGCTGCTCGACCGCGCCGCAGAACTGGATGAGGCGGTCCGCCAGCGTCGACTTGCCGTGGTCGATATGCGCGATGATCGCGAAGTTCCGGATGCGGGAAGGATCGGTCATGGACCCGTGGGCCGCGCCCTCGCGGGCGGGCGGTCGGCATGGAGGCGAGGGAATCGCGTCGCGCTGGGGCGCGCGCCGCGTGCGAGGCGCGGAACATAGAGGCCCGGGCCGAGTCTCTCAAGGACGGCGCGCCTGGGCCGCGAGACCCGGCGCGCCACCGTGCCGCGGCCCTGCTCAAGGGATCCGGCCGCTCCCGGCGCCAGCATGCCCCGGGCGGATGGCGGTGCGGGGAGCGGCATGGCGGGGATGGCGGGCCGGGAGGGCGGCGGGCATGGCTTCGGCGACGGCGTCGCCTTCGCGGCGCTCGTGCACAGGGCGCTGGTGCGCGAGCGCCGCCGCCCGATGCGCGACGTCGCCGCGGCGCTGGGCCTTTCCTACGCCGCCTTCCACGCGCGCGTGAGCGGCCGCGTGCCGTTCTCGCCGGCTGAGGTCTCGCGCCTCCTGCACGAGCTGCCCGACATGCGCCTCGCGGACTGCCTGCTGCGCCACACGCGCTTCGTCGCCTTCGAGCGCCCGTCGCCGTCGTGCGCCGCCGAGGCCGGCGGCGCGCTCGCGGTCGCCGCCATGGCGATGGAGGCGCTGGCCGGACTGGTCGCCGGGCTGGCCCTCGCCGCGGAGGCGGACGGCGTCGACCCGATGGCGCGGCTCGAGGAGGTGCAGCGCGCGGTCGCCGCCCTCGCCTTCGTCCTGCCCCAGCACGTCGATGCGCGTCGACGCGCGGCGTCCCGCGCCATGCCGACCGGGATGGAAGCTCGGGCGACGACCTCCGCGCCTTGATTGACTGGCGCGCGCGCCAGGCATCGACGCCCGGAGGACGACATGATCGCCATCATCTTCGAGGTCTGGCCCGCCGAAGGCAGGCGCCAGGAATACATGGGACTCGCCGCCGGGCTGCGCGCGGATCTCGCGCGCATCGACGGATTCATCTCGGTGGAGCGCTTCGAGAGCCTCGCCGAGCCGGGCAAGCTGCCCTCGGTCTCCTTCTGGTGAGACGAGGAATCGGTCGCGCGCTGGCGCGCCGTCGCGGGCCACCGCACGGCCCAGGCGCTGGGACGCGCGGGCGTCTTCCGCAACTACCGCCTGCGCGTCGCCTCGGTCCTGCGCGACTACGGCATGGAGGCGCGCGACCAGGCGCCGGCCGACAGCCGTGCCACGCATGGGTGAGGCGGCGCCCGGCGGGCGCCGCGACGTCCGGGTTTCCGAACATGGCGACGCGGCGGCGCGTTAGGAACGCTTAACCGGCCGGGGCGCAGCGCGACGGCATTGGCCCGCAAGGGCGCGCATGCGCCTTGGCATGCGCCATGCAGCGGCGCGCGGCATGGACCAGCCCGGGCCCGGATCGCTGCTGCCGATCGTCGTCGCGCTGCCGATCGCCGCGGCGCTCGTCGCGGCGTTCTCGCCGCGATGGCGATACGCCATCGCGACAGCGGAGGCGCTGGCGGGATTCGCGCTCTCGATCGCGCTCGCGGGTCCCGTCCTCGCGGGCGCGGTGCTGCAGCACGCGGCCCCCTGGATACCCAGCCTCGGCGTCACGTTCGCCCTCCGTGCCGACGGCCTGGGCGTCGCCTTCGCATGCCTGGTGACCGGCATCGGCGTCCTCGTGTTCGCCTTCGCCACACAATACCTGGAGCGATCGCAGGCACGCGACAGGGCGGCACCGGTCCTGCTCCTCCTCCAGGGGTCGATGCTGGGCGCGGTACTCGCGGACGACTTCATCCTCCTCTTCGTCTTCTGGGAACTCACCTCGCTCGCCTCCTACCTGCTCGTGGCCTACGACCACGAGAAGGCCGCCGCGCGCCGTTCCGCGCTGCAGGAGCTGCTGGTGACGGTCGCCGGCGGCCTCGCGCTGCTCGCGGGCATCGTGCTTCTCGCCATGG
>VGDA01000623.1 GCA_016869915.1 Alphaproteobacteria bacterium | reverse complement strand
GTCTCGCACGAGGTCGATCCCGCCTTCCGCGAATACGAGCGCACCGTCGTCACGGCCTTCGACGCCTACGTGAAGCCGGTGATCGACCGCTACCTCTCGCGCCTCGAGGCGGGCCTCGCTGGCGCCGGCATCGGCGCGACGCTGCAGGTGATGCAGTCGCGCGGGGGCCTCATGGCCTCGGCCATCGCGCGGCAGCGCCCGGTGCGCCTCTTCCTCTCGGGCCCGGCAGCCGGCGTGATCGGCGCCCGGCACGCGGGCCGCGCCGCCGGCATCGACGACCTGCTGACCATCGACATCGGCGGCACGTCGAGCGACATCGCGCTCATCTCCGGCGGCAAGGCGCTGGTCCGCCAGGAAGGCATCGTCGACGGCTATCCCGTGCGCGTGCCGATGGTCGACGTGAACTCGATCGGCGCGGGCGGCGGCTCGATCGCCTGGATCGACACGGGCGGCGGCCTGCGCGTCGGGCCGCATTCGGCGGGATCGGAGCCGGGCCCCGCCTGCTATGGCCGTGGCGGGACCGAGGCGACGGTGACCGACGCCTCGGTCGTGCTCGGCTACATCGACCCCGCCTTCTTCGCCGGCGGCTCGCTGCGGCTGCGACCCGAGCTCGCGCGCAAGGCGATCGAGGAGCGGATCGCGCGGCCGCTCGGCATGGACGTCGAGCAGGCCGCGCTCGGCATCCATCGCGTGGTCAACGCGCAGATGGCGGAGGGCATGCGCCTCGTGTCGCTGCGCCAGGGCATCGATCCGCGCGGCTTCGCGCTCCTGCCGCTGGGCGGCGGCGGCGCGCTCCACGCCACCGCCCTCGCCCGCGACCTGCACATGACCCGCGTGCTCGTCCCACGCCATCCCGGCGTGCTCTCCGCGGCCGGTCTGCTCGCCGCGCCGGTGGAGCACGAGGTGTCCGGCGCCTTCGGCCACCCCCTCGAGGCCGGTGCGCTCGGCGCGGTGCGCGCGGCGATCGCGGCGCTCGACGCGGAGGCCGCGGCGCTGATGGCGCGCGAGCCCGGCGGTGGCGCGTCCACGGAGCGGCTCCACGCGGCCGACATCTGCTACGCGGGCCAGGGCTACACGCTCGAGGTGCCCCTCGACCTCGGCGCCGCCGACCCGCTCGGGCGGCTCTACGAGGACTTCCTCGCCGCGCATGACCGCGTACACGGGCATGCGACGCGCAACCCCTCGCGCATCGTCAACTTGCGCGCGGTGCATCGCGCCGGGGGCGAGGCGAGCGCGGGGGGCGAGGCCTTCGCGGCCGAACCCGGCGATCCCGTGAAGGGCACCCGCCCGATCCGGGTCGCCGGCCATCGCGAGGCGCTGCGCGCGACGGTGCTCGACCGCGCGCGCATGGCGCCGGGCTTCGCCTTCGCGGGCCCGGCGATCGTCGAGCAGGAGGACACGACCACGCTCGTCGAGCCGGGCTGGAGCGGGCGCGTCGACGCGTCCGGCTGCCTGCTCCTCGAGGACGAAGGGAGCACGCGATGACGACACGCGCCGCGGCCGACGCGCTCGACCCGATCACGGTCGAGGTCGTGCGACACAAGCTCGACGGGATCGCGGAGGAGATGGAGCAGACGCTCCTGCGCAGCTCCTTCTCCCCGATCGTGAAGGAAGGCCTCGACGCCTCGGCAAGCCTGTTCACCATCGGCGGCGAGACGCTCGCGCAGGCCTGCGCGATCCCGATCCACCTCGCGACCCTGATCCCCTGCGTGGAGGCGATCCTGCGCGAGTACCCCGCCGCGTCGATGCGGCCGGGCGACATCTACATCATGAACGAGCCCTACCTGGGCGGCACGCACCTGCCCGACATCGCGCTCGTCATGCCGATCTTCCACGACGGCGCGGCGATCGCGCTCTCCGCGACGATGACGCACCACCAGGACGTCGGCGGCATGACGCCGGGCTCGGTGCCGACCAACGCCACCGAGATCTTCCAGGAAGGCCTGCGCATCCCGCCGCTGAAGCTGCGCGACGCCGGGGAGATGAACGCGACGCTGGTGCGCATGCTG
>VGDA01000622.1 GCA_016869915.1 Alphaproteobacteria bacterium | reverse complement strand
CTCGTCGATCAGTGCCAGGATCTGCGCCTGGATCGTGACGTCGAGCGCGGTGGTCGGCTCGTCGGCGATCAGCAGCTGCGGCCGGCAGGCGAGCGCCATGGCGATCATCACGCGCTGGCGCATGCCACCCGAGAGCTGATGCGGATAGGCGTCGAGCCGGCTCTCGGCGGCGGGGATGCGCACGCGCCGGAGCATGTCGAGCGCCGCAGCGCGCGCCTCGGCCCGGCCGGCGCCGCGATGCGCCATCACCGCCTCGGCGATCTGTTCGCCGATGGTGAACACCGGATTGAGCGAGGTCATCGGCTCCTGGAAGATCATCGCCATCCGGTTGCCGCGGATGCGCGTCATCGCCGCCTCGTCGAGCTCGCGCAGATCGTCCGCGCCGAGCGCGATGCGCCGCGCGGCGACGACCGCGGGCGGCGAGGCCAGCAGCCGCATCAGCGCCAGCGCGGTCAGGCTCTTGCCCGAGCCGGACTCGCCGACGAGACACAGCACGCGTCCGGGCGCGATGTCGAGATCGATGCCGTCCACCGCATGCCCGATCCCCGGGAAGGACACGCGCAGATCGCGGAGGCTCAACAGCGTTTCGCTCGCTGCACTCTGCACGACGCGTAATGTCTCCGCCGATGGCCGGGATGGTTGACAAGCTCGCATCGCGACCTCGAAACTCAAAATGCTTTCTCCGCTCCGAACCGGCACAACTTCCGACGGCGCATGGCGTCTTCCCTCCCTCCCCCTCGCCTCCAGCAAGCCGTCCCCTCCTTGAAACAGGGCGAGTTCATATCGCGATCCATCTCCCAGCCGTCCCCCTCGAAGAGGGGGACAGAGCGCGCGCAGCGCGCTCAGGGGGAGAGTCGAAGCTCCGTCAGCGGGAGCAGGTCCGGCCAGCGTGGCGATACACGGTGCTGTAGCTCTCCCCCTTGCCGCTTCGCGGCCTGTCCCCCTCTTCGAGGGGGACGTTTCGGGCGGCGCATTCGTCATGTGCGATCGACTTGCCTCTTCGAGGGAGACGTTTCTGGCGTTGCATGCGTCGGCGGCGATGTCGTCGTCGCGAAGGGGGGGACGGGCGCCGCGCGCCGCTCCACCGGGCGGCGATGACGCGGTATGTCGCGTTCCGGCTGCTGGCGCTGGTGCCGATCCTGCTCGGCACCTCGTTCGTCTCCTTCGGGCTCATCCATCTCGTGCCCGGTGATCCGGTCGTGGCGATGCTCGGGCTCGAGGCGGATGCGCAGGCGATCGCGGCGCTGCGCGCGAAGCTCGCCCTCGACCGCCCCTTCCTCGTCCAGTACGTCGCCTGGCTCGGCCATGTGATGACCGGCGATTTCGGGCGATCGATCCAGGGCGAGCGCGCCGTGCTGCCGCTCGTCCTCACGGCGCTCCTGCCCAGCGCGCAGCTGGCGCTCGCCGCCCTCGCGATCTCGCTGCTGATCGCCATCCCCGCGGGCATCGTCGCGGCGCGCCGGCGCAACACGATGCGCGACTACGCCGCCTCCTTCGTCGCGCTGTGCGGGCTGTCGCTGCCGAGCTTCTGGCTGGGCGTGCTGCTGATCCTCGGCCTGTCGATCCAGATCCCGCTCTTTCCCTCCTCCGGCTACGTGGCGCCGTCCGTCGATCCGCTCGCGCATCTGCGCCATCTGGCGCTGCCGGCGCTGACCCTGGGTGCCGCCCTCGCCGCCGCGACGATGCGCATGACCCGCGCGACGATGATCGAGGTGCTGCGCGCCGACTACATCCGCACCGCGCGCGCCAAGGGGCTGCCCGAGCGCAAGGTGGTGTGGAAGCACGCGCTGCGGAACACGACGATCCCGCTGGTGACGCTGATCGGCATCCAGCTCGGCCAGCTGCTCGGTGGCGTGGTCGTCACCGAGACGGTCTTCGCCTGGCCCGGCATCGGCAAGCTCACCGTCGACGCGATCTTCGCGCGCGACTACCCGGTCGTGCAGGCGACGATCCTGACCACGGCGACGATCTTCGTGCTGCTCAACCTGCTCACCGATCTCGCCTACGCCTTCCTCGATCCGCGG
>VGDA01000621.1 GCA_016869915.1 Alphaproteobacteria bacterium | reverse complement strand
TGAAGTAGCCGCCGCCGGCCAGCTTCTTGAACTTCACCAGCGCGAAGTCCGGCTCGATGCCCGTCGTGTCGCAGTCCATGACGAGGCCGATCGTGCCGGTGGGCGCGATGACCGTCGCCTGCGCGTTGCGGTAGCCGTGCTTCTCGCCCAGCGCGAGCGCCTCGTCCCAGGCGCGTCGCGCGGCGTCGACCAGCGCCGCGTCGGGGCAGTCGGCGGCGCGCACCGGCACCGGCGTGATCGACAGGCCCTCGTAGCCCGCCATCTCGCCATGCGCGGCGCGGCGATGGTTCCGGATCACCCGGAGCATGGCGTCGCTGTTCTTCGCGTAGCCCGGGAACGCGCCCAGCTCCTCGGCCATCTCGGCGGAGGTCGCGTAGGACACGCCGGTCATGATCGCGGAGATCGTGGCGCAGATCGCGCGCCCGGCGTCGCTGTCGTAGGACAGGCCCATCGCCATCAGCAAGCCGCCGATATTCGCGAAGCCCAGACCGAGCGTGCGGTACTCGTAGGAGAGCTGGGCGATCTCGCGCGACGGGAACTGCGCCATCAGCACCGAGATCTCGAGCGTCACCGTCCACAGGCGGCAGGCGTGCTCGAAGGCCTCGACGTCGAAGCGGCCATCCGCGTGGCGCAGCGCCAGCAGGTTGACCGAGGCAAGGTTGCACGCCGTGTCGTCGAGGAACATGTACTCGGAGCAAGGGTTCGAGGCGTTGATGCGCCCCGAGTTCGGGCAGGTATGCCACTCGTTGATGGTGGTGTCGTACTGCAGCCCCGGATCGGCCGACGCCCAGGCCGCGTGCGCGATCTGGTCCCAGAGCTCGCGCGCCTTGACCGTCCTGTGGGGCTTGCCGTCGAGGCGCCGCGTGAGTTGCCAGTCGCCGCCCGACTCGACCGAACCGAGGAAGGCGTTGGTCACGCGCACGGAGTTGTTGGAGTTCTGGCCGGAGACCGTGAGATAGGCCTCGGAATCCCAGTCGGTGTTGTAGACCGGGAACTCGATCGAGGCGTAGCCCTGCTTGGCGAACTCGATCACGCGCTGCACGTAGTTCTCGGGGATCAGCGCCTTGCGCGCCGCGGAGATCGCCTGGCGCAGCGCGCGGTTGGCCTTCGGGTCGAAGCCCGCGTCGCCCGCCGCGCGGTCGCACGCGGCCATGATCGCGTTGAGGTGGCGGTTGCAGAGCTTGGAGCCGGTGACGAGCGCGGCGACCTTCTGCTCCTCGATCACCTTCCAGTTGATGTACTGCTCGATGTCGGGATGGTCGATGTCGACGGTGACCATCTTCGCCGCGCGGCGCGTCGTGCCGCCCGACTTGATCGCGCCCGCGGCGCGGTCGCCGATCTTTAGGAAGCTCATCAGGCCCGAGGATCGCCCGCCACCGGACAGCCGCTCGCCCTCGCCGCGCAGCCGCGAGAAGTTCGATCCGGTGCCCGAGCCGTACTTGAACAGCCGTGCCTCGCGCACCCAGAGGTCCATGATGCCGCCCTCGTTGACGAGGTCGTCGGCGACGGACTGGATGAAGCACGCATGCGGCTGCGGGTGCTCGTAGGACGAGGCGGAGCGGGTCAGTTCGCCGGTCCTGAAGTCGACGTAGTAGTGGCCCTGCCCGGGCCCGTCGATGCCGTAGGCCCAGTGCAGCCCGGTGTTGAACCATTGCGGCGAGTTGGGTGCCGCGATCTGCGCGGCGAGCATGTAGCGCATCTCATCGAAGTAGCTGCGCGCGTCCGCCTCGGTGTCGAAATAGCCGCCCTTCCAGCCCCAGTAGGTCCAGGTGCCGGCAAGCCGGTCGAAGACCTCCTTGGCCGATCGCTCGCCGCGGAAGCGCCTTGCCTCGGGCTCCGAGGCGAGCGCCGTGTCATCGGCCTCCTGGCGCCACAGCCACGGCGGCACCTCAGCCTCGGATACGGCGCGCCGCTTCGCGGGCACGCCGCGCTTGCGGAAGTACTTCTGCGCGAGCACGTCGCAGGCGACCTGCGACCACTGCGACGGGACCTCGATGTCGCGCGCCTCGAACACCACCGAACCGTCGGGATTGCGGATC
>VGDA01000620.1 GCA_016869915.1 Alphaproteobacteria bacterium | reverse complement strand
CGTCGCGCACGCGCACCAGCACCACGACGCCGAGATACGGGTCGTACCAGGAGTCGACGAGCAGCGCCTTGAGCGGGGCCGCGGCGTCGCCCTGCGGCGACGGCAGGCGCTGCACCAGGGCCTCTAGGACCGCGCCAATGTTGAGGCCGGTCTTGGCCGAGACCTCGACCGCGCCCGACGCGTCGATGCCGATCACGTCCTCGATCTGCTGCTTGACCCGCGGAGCGTCCGCGGCGGGCAGGTCGATCTTGTTGAGGACGGGGACGATCTCGTGGCCGTTGTCGATGGCTTGGTAGACGTTTGCCAGCGTCTGCGCCTCGACGCCCTGCGAGGCGTCGACGACGAGGATCGAGCCCTCGCAGGCCGCGAGGCTGCGGCTCACCTCGTAGGCGAAGTCGACATGGCCCGGCGTGTCCATGAGGTTGAGGACGTAGTCCTTGCCGTCGGACGCGCGGTAGTCGAGGCGCACGGTCTGCGCCTTGATGGTGATGCCGCGCTCGCGCTCGATGTCCATCGAGTCGAGCATCTGGTCGCGGAACTCGCGCTGCTCGACCGCGCCGCAGAACTGGATCAGGCGATCCGCCAGCGTCGACTTGCCGTGGTCGATATGCGCGATGATCGCGAAGTTCCGGATGCGGGAAGGATCGGTCATGGACCCGTGGGCCGCGCCCTCGCGGGCCTGCGGTCGGCATGGAGGCGGGGGAATCGCGTCGCGCTGGGGCGCGCGCCGCGTGCGAGGCGCGGAACATAGAGGCCCGGCGCGAGTCTCTCAAGGACGGCGCGCCTGACGGGTGGGAACGGCCGCGCCACCATGCCGCGGCCGCGCTCAAGCGATCCGCCCGGCCGCGCGGGCAGGATGCCCGGGGTGGATGGCGGCGCGGGGAACGGCATGGCAGGGATGGCGGGCCGGGATGGCGGCGAGCGCCGGCAGGGCGATGGCGAAGCCTTTGCCGCCATAGTGCACACCGCGCTGGTGCGCGAGCGCCATCACCCGATGCGGGACGTCGCCGCCGCGCTGGGCCTCTCCTGTGCCGCCTTCCATGCCCGCGTCAGCGGGCGGGTGCCCTTCTCGCCGGCGGAGGTCTCACGCCTCCTGCACGAGCTGCCGGACATGCGCCTCGTGGACTGCCTGCTGCGCCACACGCGTTTCGTCGCCTTCGAGCGCCCCTTGCTGGCGCGCGCCGAGGGCGCCGGCGGCGCGCTGAAGGCGGCCGCGGCGGCCATGGAGGCGCTGGCCGGCCTCGTCGCCGGGCTCGCCCGAGCGGTCGAGGGAAACGGCGCGCACATCCAGGGCACCGATCCGCTGGCGCAGCTCGAATAGGTGCAGCGCGCGGTCGCCACCCTCGCCTTCGTCCTGCCCCAGCACGTCGATGCGCGTCGACGCGCGGCGTCCCGCGCCATGCCGACCGGGACGGAACCTCGGGCGACGACCTCCGCGCCTTGATAGACTGGCGCGCGCGCCAGGCATCGGCGCCCGGAGGACGACATGATCGCCATCATCTTCGAGGTCTGGCCCGCCGAAGGCAGGCGCCAGGAATACATGGAACTCGCCGCCGGGCTGCGCGCGGATCTCGCGCGCATCGACGGATTCATCTCGGTGGAGCGCTTCGAGAGCCTCGCCGAGCCGGGCAAGCTGCTCTCGGTCTCCTTCTGGCGGGACGAGGAATCGGTCGCGCGCTGGCGCGCCGTCGCGGGCCACCGCACGGCCCAGGCGCTGGGACGCGCGGGCGTCTTCCGCGACTATCGCCTGCGCGTCGCCACGGTCCTGCGCGACTACGGCATGGCCGAGCGCGACCAGGCGCCGGCCGACAGCCGCGCAGCGCATGGTTGAGGCGAACGGCGACGCTCGACGCGCCGCTCAGGCGCGCAGCGTCGCCCCGGTCGCCTTCGCCGCCGCGGCGACGATGCGCTGGCCGATCGCGTCGATCTCCGCGTCGGTGAGCGTGCGCTCCGCCGGCTGCAGCCGCACCGCGAGCGCGATCGACTTGCGCCCCTCGGGCAGGCCCTTGCCCTCGTAGACGTCGAAGACGGAGACCGAGAGGAT
>VGDA01000619.1 GCA_016869915.1 Alphaproteobacteria bacterium | reverse complement strand
GCCGGCGATGCGCGCCAGAGTCTCGCCATGGGTCAGGTCGAGATGCAGCGGGGTGACGGAGATCCAGCCCGCGTTCGTCGCGTGCAGGTCCGTGCCGGCCCGCCCCGGCTCCGACTGCCGCATCGCACCGATCCAGTAGTAGTGCTGGCCGCGCGGGTCGAGGTTCTCGATCAGCTCGTCGCCGATCTTGTGCCGCCCCTGCGCCGCGGCGCGCATGCCGCGCACCCGCTCGGGCGGCCGGTCGGGCAGGTTGACGTTCATCAGCACGTCGGCCGGCCAGCCGATGCGCGCGAGGCTGCGCACGACCTTTGGCACGAAGGCCTGCGACGTCTTCCAGTGGACGACGTCGCGCTTCGTGAAGACCTGGCTGAAGGCGATCGACGGGACGCCGAGCAGCGTGGCCTCCATCGCCGCGGCGACCGTCCCCGAATAGGTCACGTCGTCGCCGAGGTTCGCGCCGCGGTTGACGCCCGAGAGGCAGAGCGTCGGGCGCTTGTCCTTGAGCAGGTGCCCGATCGCGAGAAGCACGCTGTCGGTCGGCGTGCCGTCGACGGCGTAGCGCCGCTCGCCGACGCGGCGAATGCGCAGCGGCCGCCTGATCGTCAGGCCGTGCGCGACCGCGCTCTGCTCGGTCTCCGGCGCGACGACCCAGACATCGCGCGACAGCCTTCGCGCGGCCCTCTCCAGGATCGCGATGCCCGGCGCGTCGATGCCGTCGTCGTTCGTGACGAGGATCCGCGCGCGGGACAGGTCGATGGCCGGTGCGGTCATGGATCCCTCAGCCGATCGTCTCGATGCCGCCCATGTAGGGGCGCAGGACGGACGGCACGGATATGCGCCCCCTTTCGTCCTGGAAGTTCTCCATCACCGCGATGAGGGCGCGGCCGACGGCGATGCCCGAGCCGTTCAGCGTGTGGACATGGCGCGCGCCCTTCTCGCCGGGCCTGCGGCAGCGCGCGTCCATGCGCCGCGCCTGGAAGTCGCCGCAGTTCGAGCAGGACGAGATCTCGCGATACGCGCCCTGCCCCGGCAGCCATACCTCGAGGTCGTAGGTCCTGCGCGAGGCGAAGCCCATGTCGCCCGTGCAGAGCAGCATCACCCTGTAGGGCAGGCCGAGGCGCCGCAGCACCTCCTCCGCCGCGGAGGTCATGCGCTCGTGCTCGGCCTGCGACTGCTCCGGGGTCGTGATCGAGACCAGCTCGACCTTGTTGAACTGGTGCTGGCGCAGCATGCCGCGCGTGTCCTTGCCCGCCGCGCCCGCCTCGGAGCGGAAGCAGGCCGTGTGCGCGGTGAAGCGCATGGGCAGCTGCGCCTCGTCGACGATCTCGCCGGCGACGAGGTTGGTCAGCGGCACCTCGGCGGTCGGGATCAGCCAGTAGCCATTCGTGGTCCGGAAGAGGTCCTCGGCGAACTTCGGCAGGTTGCCCGTGCCGAAGGCCGCCTGGTCGCGCACCAGCATCGGCGGGCTCGCCTCGGTGTAGCCGAACTCGCCGGTATGGAGGTCGAGCATGAACTGCGCCAGCGCGCGCTCGAGCCTAGCGAGCGGCCCGCGCAGCACCGTGAAGCGGGCGCCGGAGATCCGCGACGCGCGCTCGAAGTCCATCATGCCGAGCGCCTCGCCGAGCTCGTAGTGCTCGCGCGGCCTGAAGGCGAAGCGCGGCGGCTCGCCCCAGCGCCGCTGCTCGGCGTTGCCGGCCTCGTCCCTGCCGTCGGGCACGTCGGCCTGCGGGATGTTCGCGATCGTCGCGAGCTCGGCATCGAGCCGCGCCGAGGCGTCTGCCTCGCCGGCCTCGACGGCGGCGAGTTCCTCCTTAAGGCGCGCGACCTCTGCCATCAGCGGCTGCGCGTCGGCGTCGCGCTTCTGCGCCTTGGCCTGGCCTATCTCCCTCGACGCCGCGTTGCGCCGCGCGAGCAGAGCGTCGCGCCGCGACTGCGCCTCGCGCCGCGACCGGTCGATGGCGAGAAGATGCGCCGAGAGCGGCGCGAGGCCGCGGCGCGCGAGGCCGGCGTCGAATGCGGCGGGGTCGTCGCGGATCATCTTGATGTCGTGCA
>VGDA01000618.1 GCA_016869915.1 Alphaproteobacteria bacterium | reverse complement strand
GGTCCCGCAGGTCGGGCTCGCCGGATGTCGTCGTCGCGTCGTCGTCCCGTTCCATCGTCCGTCCTCCAGTCGCCGCGCCGCCCGGCAAGGCGACAACGCGCGGAGGAGAGTCTCGTTCCGCGGCGGGCTGATGGCGGCCGCGCGGCGATCGGATGAAGGCGCCTCAGACTCGCGTGGAGAGCCAGATCGCCAGCCGCGACCCGGCCTTGATGGCGGTGGAGAGGAGTTCGTAGCCCGGCGCCTCGGCGGCGCCGGCCTCCAGCGCTTCCTCGCGATGCCCGACCTCGTCGCGGCGGAAGCGCTCCAGCGCCCCGGCGAGCTCCGGGTCGGTGGCCGAGAGCTCGGCGACCTGCGCGGCGTAGTGCTCGTCGATCACCTCCTCGACGGCCGCGGTGCAGGCCATGGCGGCCTTCTCGCCGAGCAGCGCCGTGCCCGCGCCGAGCGCGAAGCCCGCCACGTGCCAGAGGGGCGCGAGCAGCGTCGGGCGCACGCGGTTGTCGGGCAGCAGCTTCTCGAAGGTGGCGAGGTGCTCCTGCTCCTGCGCCATCATCCGGCGGATCGCGGCCCCCGCGGGCGCGTCGCCGAGCACGGCGAGCTGGCCTTCGTAGATGCGCACGGCCCCGTACTCGCCCGCGTGGTCGACGCGCAGGATCTCGGCGAGGCGTTCGTCGGGCGTGGCGTCGCCTGGCCACGGCCCCTTGGCGGTGCTGTCGGTCATCGCTTGGCGTCCAAGACTTGGCGCAGAGCCGCGCGCAGGGCAAGCCCGCCGCCGGCCAGCGCGACGAGGCCGTTCCAGCCAGCCATCGAGATCCCGAGCATCGACCAGGGTATGTCGGTGCAGCGCACGACCGGCGCGGCGAGGATGCGGCGCAGGCGTTCCTCCGCGCTCAGCCCCTGGCCGAGCGCGCTGCCGCAGGCCGCGGTTCCTTCCCACCAGCCCTGCTCGACGCCGACATGGAAGAAGGCGATGCCCGCGCCCGCCAGCGCCGCGAGTGCCGCGAGGAGGAGGAGCGCGGCGGCGGCGCGCGGCGCGCGGCGTGCGATGGCGACCGAAGCGAAGGCCGGCGCCAGCGCTGCCATCCAGGCATGGCGCTGCCACCAGCAAAGCGCGCATGGGGCGAGCCCGCCGAGGTGCTCGAAGCCGTAGGCCGCGGCGAGCATCGCCGTGGCGAGCAGGGCGAGGGCGGCGGCGGGGCGCGCGTCGGGCTTCATCGCGGCAGCAGGACGCGCAGCGCGACGAAGCCGCCGACCAGCGCGATCGCGAGTATGGTCGTGAGCAGGGTCAGCCGGCGCTCGACGAAGACGCGCACGGGCTCGCCGTAGCGCCGGACCAGCGCCGCGACGAGGAAGAAGCGCGCGCCGCGCGTGGCGATCGAGGCGAGAACGAACACCGGAAGGTCGAAGGCCGCGGCGCCGCTGGCGATGGTCACCACCTTGAACGGGATCGGCGTCAGGCCCTTCACCAGGGTGATCCAGAGCCCCCACTCGCCATAGGCGGCGCGGAAGGATTCGAAGCCGTGCTGCAGGCCGTAGAGTCCGATTACCCAGCGCCCGGTCGTCTCGAACAGGAAGAAGCCGATCGCGTAGCCGGCGAGGCCCCCGAGCACGGAGGCGATCGTGCAGGTCCCCGCGAGGCTCCATGCGCGGTCGCGCGCGGCGAGCACCATCGGCACGAGCAGGACGTCGGGCGGGATCGGGAAGACTGAGCTTTCCGCGAAGGAGACGACGGCCAGCGCGCGCGGCGCGCTCGCGCCGGCGGCCTTCCGCATCGTCCAGTCGTAGAGCGCGCTCAGCATCCGTGCGGAGCATCTACCAGCCCGCGCGGCCCGGCGGCAATGCGCGCGGCGCCGCTGCACGCTTCCGCGCCTGGCGGGCCGCGCCTATGATGCGCGCGCCGCGCGGCAGTGCCCCACTGGCGAAACGGTAGACGCGGCAGACTCAAAATCTGCTGTCCGCGAGGACGTGCTGGTTCAAGTCCGGCGTGGGGCACCAGGCGGCGCGCCATGCGCTTGCGCGGCATCGGCGCGGACCCCATGGTGGCGCCCCGCGCGGCGCCGTCCG
>VGDA01000617.1 GCA_016869915.1 Alphaproteobacteria bacterium | reverse complement strand
GCTGGAGGCTGCGTTCCATCCGGTCGCGCACCTGCACTCGATCGAGGACGGCGCGGTGCGCGCCGAGCCGCGCGACGCCTGGCTGGCGCGGGTCCGCGCGCGGCCCTCCGCCGCCGCGCAGGGCCTATCGCGGCACGACGCGATCCTGTCGATCGACATCTCGGGGCCGGAGACCGCTTTCGCGAAGGTCGCCTGCGCCATACCGCCGCGCTTCTTCACCGACTACCTGTCCTGCCTCAGGACGGCGTCGGGCTGGCGGATCGTGTCGAAGGCGTTCCGTACCGAGACGCGCTAGTCTCTCGCGACGACCGCATCACCGCCGGGGGAAGAAAGATGACTGCAGTGATCCGCTCCATGGACAGCCTCAAGGGCGCGGACGCCGCCGAGTCGCAGGCCCGCGTCCATCTCGCCGCCGCGTTCCGCCTCGCCAACCGCGCGGGCTGGAACGAGGGCATCGCGAACCATTTCTCGATGATCGTGCCGGGCTCGACGGACCGCTACCTGCTCAACCCGCGCGAGCTGCATTTCAGCGAGATCACCGCCTCCAGCCTCATCGTCGTCGACGAGAAGGGCAACCGCCTCGCCGGCCACGGCCAGGTGCGCGCCGTCGCCTTCTACCTGCATGGCAGGCTGCACAAGGCGCTGCCCGGCGCGAAATGCATCCTGCACGCCCACGCCCCCTACTCCACCGCCATCTCGCTGGTGCGCGGCGGGCGCCTCGGCAAGGCGCACGGCATCGCCATGGGGCTGGGCAGGCTGGTCTGCTACGACGACGAGATGCAGGGTCCCGTGAACGACGACGAGGCCGATCGCCTCATCCGCATCGTCGGGCCGGACAAGCGGATCATCTTCCACGCCATGCACGGCATGACGACGCTCGGCGCGACCGTCGCCGAGGCCTACGACCATTTCTACTTCGCCGAGCGCATGTCGATGTACACGGTGCTGGCCCGGCAGATGAGCGACGACCTGCACGCCGTGCCCGACGCGGCGCTGCGCAGCTACGGCAACCGCGATCCCGGCCTCGAGCCCAGCGCCGACGTCGTGCACTTCAACGCGATGATGCGCGTGCTGGACCGCGAAGAGCCGGACTACAAGTCGTGAGCGGCGCGGTCCCCTTCGCGCCGGGCGGCTATCGCTACATGCCCGGCGTCTTCCAGTACTCCGGCGGCGTCGCGGCGGAGCCCGGCTTCCGGCTGGAGCGCGTGCGCTTCCAGCGCCCCGTCCCGCTGGCGGAGGGCTTCGCGCGCATCGAGCGCATCCTCGCGGCGGCGGGTCGGCCGACCACGTCCTTCGCGGCCTGCGAGCTGCATTCGCCCGCGCCCTTCACCGAGGCCGGCTTCAAGGCCTTCAACGAGCTCTACTGCGGCACGCTCGAGCGCTGGGGCATCTACAGGGCAGGCACCAACCCGGTCGCGCGCTCGAACACCTGCCCCGAGGCGACGCCGCCCGCCGAGCCCGGCTTCCACGCCTTCTGCTTCACGATGCCAGCCTCGCCGGGCGACGGGAAATCCTTCGTCGTCGCGGGCAGCGGCGAGGCGCCCGAGGGCAAGGGCAACTACCGCGACCACATCGTCGCGCGCGGCGACACGAGCGCCGCGGGACTGCGCCTCAAGGCGGCCTGGGTACTCGGCGAGATGGAGCGGCGCCTGGCCGCGCTCGGCGCAAGCTGGGCCGACGTCACGGCGACGCAGGCCTACACGGTGCACGACCTGCATCCCTTCCTCGCCGACGAGCTGGCGCGGCGCGGCGCGATCCGCCATGGGCTGACCTGGCACCTCAACCGGCCGCCGGTGGTCGAGCTCGACTACGAGATGGATTGCCGCCACGTTCCCGTGGAGCGGGTCGCCGAGGCCTGACGGCGCGCGCGCCTCAGGCGGCCAGCGCGCGCTCGAGGAAGTCGAGCCGGTCCTGGCCCCAGAACAGCTCGCCTCGATAGGAATAGGTCGGCGCGCCGAAGACCTCGCGATCGATCGCCTCCTGCGTGTAGGCGTCGAACGCGGCCGCCACCTCCGGCGCCTGCGCTGCCGCCCAGAGCAGCTCGGCGTTGCGGCCATGCTCGG
>VGDA01000616.1 GCA_016869915.1 Alphaproteobacteria bacterium | reverse complement strand
GGCGCGACCGCCGGCAGCGTGCCTGGGCGGCCGGTACGGGCACGCGGATCGCGGGGAGGGATGTTTGCCAATGCTTGACACATGGGGGATCCCGTCCCAGCCTCGTGGCGCCGGGCTTTCGGCGACGCAAGGGAGGGACGCCATGGAGATCGTGCTACGCAGGTACGGGAACAGCACCGTCGCGGTCCTGCCGCCCGCCGTGCTGCGCGCGCTCGGCCTCGCGGCCGGCCAGGCGATGACGCTGTCGACCAGCCCCGAGGGCGGCATCGTCCTCGCGCCGCGACGGCGCCATGCGCTGGCGGAGCTCGTGGCCCAGTGCGACACGAAGGCGCCGCCGCCTGCCGACCTCGCGGCCTGGGACGATGCACGGCCGGTCGGCAGGGAGGCCTGGTGATGCCGGCCTTCGACCGTGGCGATGTCGTGATCGTCCCGCTCGACCCGGCCTCCGGCCACGAGCAGCGCGGCGCGCGCCCGGCGCTGGTGCTGACCACCCGCGCCTTCAACCGCCTCGGCGACGTGCTCGTCGCCCCGATCACGCAGGGCGGCGACCATTCGAGGTACGCGGGCTTCGCGGTGGATCTCGCGGGCGCCGGTTGCCGGACGAAGGGTGCGGCTCTGGTCAACAAGGTCCGGATGCTGGACCTCGAGGCGCGCCGCGCGCGCAGGTCGAGCGCGCGCCCCGCGCCGTGGTGGACGACGCGCTCGCGCGGCTCGCGGCGATCCTGGCGGGTTGACGCCCGGCCCCGGCCCTGGGCTCGACCAGGACTTCGAGCCCCGGCCTGCGTCCCCCGTGCCGATGACGCAATCCCGTTGCCTTGGCAATCAGCGGCCATGTCGCTTGCCAGGGTCGATGGGGCGAAGCTCTCGCGGTAGCGTGCGCATTGCGGATTCCGGCTAGCTTCCCCTGCCGAGGGGATCGCACGAGGGAAGGCAGGGCGCGATGGCAGGGGTGGACTACGGCAGCGAGCAGGCCGCGATGGAGCTGTACCTCGCCGAGGGCGCGCGGCGCGCCGCGGCGCTCGGCAATCGCGGGCCGGTGCGCCTCGGCCCCGACGGGCGCATCCACCGCGACATCCTCGACGCCTACTGGCGCTGCGGCTTCTACGTTCTGGAGGGCGTGCTCGGCGCGGAGGAGCTCGCCGAGATCGACGCCGACATCCGCGACCTGCTCGAGCGCCTGCCGGTGCGCAGCGACGCGGCGCACGACGCGCGCGGCCGGCGCGCGATCACCGCGGACTGCAAGGCGCCGACGCTGTTCTGGTCGAAGCCGCTCGGCGACCCGGCGGGCGGCACGTCCTTCGCCAATGGCCGCCATCCCGTGAAGATGCACGAGCCCCGGGCCGCGGCCGACGCGCCCGACGAGGTCGTCTACCTCATCCTCGGCTCGCTGCAGTTCAGCGAGACGCAGCTGCGCGTCTACGGCCACCCGCAGCTGCTGGCGATGGCCGCGGCGGTGAACGGCGACGACTTCGTGCCCTTCAACGAGGCGATCTTCGTCAAGCCGCCCGGCCTCGGCGCTTCGGTCGCCTGGCACCGCGACGGCGTCACGCACTGGGACAGCCCGGACTGGGACGAGGGCACGCACGGCTTCAACTTCATGGCCCAGCCCTATGGCTGCACGCCGGCCAACGGCGTCTGGGTCGTGCCGGGCTCGCACAAGCTGCGCAAGGTCGACATCCGGGCGATGGCCGAGGCCGCGGGCAGCGACCGCCTGCCCGGGGCGGTGCCGATCGTCTGCGCACCCGGCGACGTGGCGATCACCAACCGCCAGGCGGTGCATGGCTCCTTCGCCAACACCAGCCGCGACTGGCGCGTCACGCTCAACATGGGCTTCCACCGCCGGCGCTCCGTCCTCGGCGTGCGCGGCGGCGGGCTGCACAACGCGGCCGCCACCTACGACGAGGCGCGCATCCGCGAACGCGCGCGCGTGATCGGCTACGGCATCGACGCGCGCCGCCGCCGCTTCCCGCACGAGACGCCCTTCGCCTACCGCCCGCATGTCGAGGCGGGCGAGGCGCCGCGCTGGGACGAGGCGGCGAAGGCCTCGATGCGCGACTACAACCT
>VGDA01000615.1 GCA_016869915.1 Alphaproteobacteria bacterium | reverse complement strand
TCCCCGTCGACGCCTGAGGCGGGCCGCCCTTTACCTCGACAGCGCGAAGACTTCGACCGGCTCGAGCTTCCCCTTAAGCAGCACCTGCCCCAGGGGCTGGACCCCGATGGCGTCCGGCAAGGCGCGCCGCGTGGCCAGGTCCATCAGCACGTCGCGCGCGGCGGCGCGGATATGCGTCTCCAGCCTCGTTGCCACGTTCACCGTGTGGCCGATGCAGGTGTAGGTGGCGCGCCTCTGCGTCCCCGTGTAGCTCGCGATGACCTGGCCCGTGGCGATGCCCACGCCGATGCTCAGCGCCGGGCTGCCGGCCGCGCCGCGGTCCACGTTGAGGAGATCGATCATGTCCAGCATCTCGCTGGCGCAGCGCGCCGCGCGCAGGCCCGCGTCGGGCAGTGGCCGCGGCGCGCCGAACAGCGCCATCAGCCCGTCGCCGATGATCTGGTTGACCACGCCGCCCTGCCCCGAGACGGCCTCGAACATCCGCGTGTTGTAGGCGTTGAGCAGTTCGATGGTCTCCTCGGGCGTTTGGCGCTCGGCGAGCGAGGTGAAGCCGCGCATGTCGACGAACAGCACCGTCACCTCGCGGCGTTCGGCGCGCATCGCGAAGCCGCTTGCCTCGAGGTCCTGCGCCACCTCGGTGGCGGCGAAACGGCCGACCTGCGCCTTCAGCTGGTCGCGCAGGCGCTTGCGCTCGAGGCTCCCGCCGATGCGCGCGCGCAGGATGACGGGATTGACCGGGTTGCCGAGGACGTCCTCCGCCCCCAGCTCGCGGCAGCGCACGACATGCGCCTCGCCCTCGAGCGCGCTCGTGACGATGACCGGGATGTCGTGCAGAGCAGGGTCCGCCTGCATGCGCTCGAGCACCTCGAAGCCCGACATCTCCGGATCTCCATGTCCAGGAGCACGAGGTCAAAGGGCTTCTGGCGCAGCCTGCGCAGCGCGGCGACGCCATCCTCCGCCTGCACCACGCTGTGGCCCTGGAGCTCGAGGTTGCGGCCGAGCAGCAGGCGGTTGACCTTGTTGTCGTCGGCGACCAGCAGTCGCGCCCCGCGGTCACTCACGGCACAGCGCCTTCAGTGCCTGCACCGCGTCGTCGAGCGCCGCGCGCAGCGGCGCCGCGTCGAACCCGTCGCGCGGGGGGTCGGCGGCGGCGCTCCCACCTACACCATCACCAGGGACACGACCCCCTCATGGCCTCGCGATGCGCGGGCGCCTCCTCGAACCGACCCGCGAACAAGGTGTTCAGGTGGAGCATCCCGTGGAGATCGAACTGCGAGCTAAGGTCCCGCGCGCGCTCGTGCGCGGCGAGCGCTAGGCGCGCGAGGCGGGCGGATTGGCCGAAGAGGCCCAGCGACCGGTAGGCGAGGGCCAACTCTCCCTGCGCCGCCGCCTCGCCCCGCAGGTCGCCCACCTCGCGGCAGTCGACGAGCGCCTACCGCAGCCCGCCGAGGCGCAGCGCGTGGTTCAAGTGGCGTCCGTAAAGTCCTCGCAGGGCGGCGGCCGCGGCGCGGCGGTCCCCGCGCGCACGCGCCGTCGCCAGCGCGAGCTCGAGGGATTCGCCCGACGCAGGCACGGCGCCGGCCGCGCGCCTAGGTGCGCGCGGCGGCGCGTCGCGGCTCCGCTCCGTTCCCTTCCTTCCGGCCGGCCTTCCCTTGCGTAGCGGCATGCAGCCTCCACGAACGAATGAGGACGCCGCCATTATCAAGCATGTGCGGACGTCCGGGGCACGTTATCGATCGGCTGACTGGCGAAGCCGGACGCCCGGCCGGCAATGGTCGCCCTCGCCGCCTCCTGGCGCCGGCGCGGAGGGCCTAGGCCGCCTCGCGGCGCGGTGCAATGGCGCATGCCTCGGCCAGCAGCGCATAGGATCGGCGCCGCGCCGCCGCGTCGTGGCAGATCGACACGACCATGGCCTCGTCGACGCCGTAGGCGGCGACCAGCTGCTCGAGATGCGCGCGCGCCTGCTCCGGCGCGCCGACGATCTGGCGGCGGCGGTTGCGCTCGACGACCGCGCGCTCGCGGTCCGTGTAGGGATAGGCGAGCGCCTCCTCCACGGTCGGGATCGGCCCC
>VGDA01000614.1 GCA_016869915.1 Alphaproteobacteria bacterium | reverse complement strand
CGCGCACAATCCCTCCGCGATCGCCTCGGTCTACGGGCGCTGCCCCGCGCCGGAGCTCATCGACGCGGGCGTGACCGTCGCGCTGGGCTCCGACGGCACCGCGCCGGACCGCTCGGCGGACATGTTCCGCCACATGCAGCAATGCATGCACTACCACCGCCGGCATTTCCGCGACGCCGCGCTGATGCCGCCGGGCAAGGTGCTCGAGATGGCGACGATCGACGCGGCGCGCGCGCTCGGCATGGACGACGACATCGGCTCGCTCGAGAAGGGCAAGAAGGCCGACGTCGTCCTCGTCGACCTGGCGCGCCCGCATCTCTACCCCTTCAACATGCCGGTCTTCCGCCTCGCCTGCTTCGCCAACGGCGCCGACGTCGACACCGTGATCGTCGACGGGCGCGTCGCGCTCTCCGGCGGCAAGGCGATGCTCGTGGACGAGCGCAAGGTGCTCGACGCCGCGCAGCGCGAGGCGGAGCGCATGCTCGACCGCGCGGGCCTGCGCCACCTCCTGCGCGAGCCGCGCGGCATCTGGGGCACCACGCGCTACGACACCGGTCCAGCGTGACGACTTTCGCATCGCCATGGACCGCGGCGGCCGCTCCGTGGAAACCTCGGGCCTCAATCGCAAGCATGCGGAGCGCGACATGACCGGCGAGACCGTGACCTCCCTCGAGATGCTGCGCCGCCTGGTCGCGTTCGACACGACCTCGCGGCTCTCCAACCTCGAGCTCATCGACTTCGTGCGCGCCTACCTGTCCGGGCACGGCATCGCGTCCGAGCTGGTGCCGAACGAGGACGGCAAGAAGGCGAACCTGATCGCCACGATCGGGCCCGATGCGCCCGGCGGCATCGTGCTCTCCGGCCATACCGACGTCGTGCCCGTCGACGGCCAGCCCTGGGACACCGATCCCTGGACGCTCACGGAGAAGGCGGACGGCAACCTCTATGGCCGCGGCACCTGCGACATGAAGGCCTTCTCGGCGGTCGTGCTGTCCATGGTGCCGCGCTTCCGCGACGCCGGCATGAAGGTGCCCGTCCACCTCGCGCTCAGCTACGACGAGGAGGTCGGCTGCTTCGGCGCCTTCCGCCTGGTCGAGCGGCTGGCCGCGCGCGTGAAGCGGCCGCGCGCCTGCATCGTCGGCGAGCCGACGATGATGGGCGTCGTCAACGCCCAGAACACCGCCGCGTCCTTCCAGACCGTCTTCACCGGCCACGAGGCGCATTCCTCGATGACGCATCTCGGCGTCAGCGCGGTGCATTTCGCCGGCGAGTTCATCCACTGGCTGAACGTCGTGCAGGACGAGCTCGCCGCGCGGCCGCGCACCGACATCGACCTCGTGCCGCCCTTCACGACGATCAACGTGGGCATCGTCGCGGGCGGCACGGCGGGCAACATCCTCGCGCGCGAATGCGTCGTCACCTGGGGCTATCGCACCACGCCGAGAGAGGACCAGCCGGCGCTCGAGCGCCGCGCACGCGCCTGGCTCGACGACGTGCTGCTGCCGCGCATGCGCGCCCGCCACCCGGCCGCGCGCATCGAGACGACGCGCCGCGCCTCGATCCCCGGGCTGATGCCCGACGAGAACGAGGAGGCCACGCGCCTCGCGCTCGGGTGGTCCGGCGGCAACCGAACCTACGCTGTTCCCTACGGGACCGAGGCAGGCATCTTCCGCGCGGCCGGGATCCCGACCGTCATCTGCGGGCCGGGGGACATCTCGCAGGCGCACCAGCCCAACGAGTTCCTCGCGAAGTCGCAGCTCGGCGCCTGCGAGGCGTTCATGGAACGCCTCGTCGACTGGGCGCGGCGCCAGTAGCGGACGCATGCCGCCGCCGCGCGCGGCGTGCATGACAGGCGCGCGGCGACGGGGTAGTGAATCGGAGTCCTCAGCACTCCGATGGGAAGCACGACATGCCCGACGCGTCCGGAACCGGCCTTCGCTACCGCATCGGCTTCGACATCGGCGGGACCTTCACCGATTTCATCCTGCACGACGCCGCCAGCGGCCGGATCCGGCTGCACAAGTGCCTGACGACGCCTGACGACCCCTCGCGCGGCGCGCTCGAGGGGCTC
>VGDA01000613.1 GCA_016869915.1 Alphaproteobacteria bacterium | reverse complement strand
CCTGTTCAACGACGCGGTCGCGATGACCGGCGGCCAGCCGGTGGACGGCCCGCTCTCCGTGCCGATGATCGCCGCGCAGGTGCTCGCCGAGGGCGTGCGCCGCGTCGTCGTCACCACCGACGACCCGGGCAAGTACCCGCACGACGCGGGCTTCCCGCCGGGCGTCGCGATCAGGCACCGCGACGAGCTCGACCTCGTCCAGCGCGAGCTGCGCGAGGAGCAGGGCGTCACGGTCCTCGTCCACGACCAGACCTGCGCGGCCGAGAAGCGCCGGCGGCGCAAGCGCGGCGCCTTCCCCGACCCGGACAGGCGCATCTTCATCAACGAGCGGGTCTGCGAGGGCTGCGGCGATTGCGGCAAGGCGTCGAACTGCCTCTCGCTCGTGCCGCTGGAGACGGAGTTCGGGCGCAAGCGCGCGATCGACCAGTCGTCCTGCAACAAGGACTTCTCCTGCATCAAGGGCTTCTGCCCCTCCTTCGTGACCGTCCATGGCGCCAGGCCGCGCCGCGCGCGCGCAGGCAAGGACGCGGACGCCTTCCTGTCGTCGCTGCCCGAGCCCGCGTCCCTGCCCGGGCTCGCGCGGCCCTGGAACATCCTCGTCACCGGCGTCGGCGGCACGGGCGTGGTGACGATCGGCGCGCTGCTGGGCATGGCCGCGCATCTCGAGGGCAAGGGCGTCACCGTCCTGGACCAGACCGGCCTGGCGCAGAAGGGCGGCGCGGTGCTGAGCCACGTGCGCATCGCGGCCGCGCCGGAGGCGATCCACGCCTCGCGCATCCCCGTCGGCGAGGGCGACCTCATCCTCGGCTGCGACCTCGTCGTCTCTGCCGGCGCCGAGGCGCTCGACCGCGCCGTCGCGGGCCGCACCCGCGCCTTCGTCAACGTCCACGAATCCCCGATCGGCGAGTTCACGCGCAACCCCGACCTCGAATTCCCGCTTGGCGAGCTCGAGGCCGCGCTCGCCCGGGCGATCGGCCGCGAGGCGCTCGAGGTCTTCCCCGCGCAGCGCCTCGCCACCGCGCTGATGGGCGACTCGATCGCCACCAACCCCTTCATGCTCGGCTATGCGTGGCAGAAGGGCGCGATCCCCGTATCGCGCGAGGCGATCGAGCGCGCGATCGAGCTCAACGAGGTCGCGGTCGCCGCCAACCTGCGCGCCTTCGCCTTCGGCCGCCTCGCCGCGCACGACATGGCCGCGCTTGTCGCCATCGCCCGCCCGCGCGAGGCCGCGAAGCCGGCCGAGGGCCTCGAGGCGATCCTCGCGCTGCGCCGCGCCGACCTGGTCGACTACCAGGACGAGGCCTATGCCGCGCGCTACGAGACGCTGGTGCGCAAGGCCGCGGCCGCCGAGGCCGCCGCGACGCCGGGGCGCGCGCAGTTCGCGGAGGCGGTCGCGCGCAACCTCCACAAGCTGATGGCGATCAAGGACGAGTGGGAGGTCGCGCGGCTCTACGGCGCGCCCGCCTTCCGCAAGTCGCTGTCCGAGCAGTTCGAGGACTGGCGGAGCCTGGAGTTCCACCTCGCCCCGCCGCTGCTCTCGGCCATCGACCCGAACACGGGCAAGCCCGCCAAGCGGCGCTTCGGTCCATGGATGCTCGCCGTCTTCGGGGTGATGGCGCGGTTCCGGCGCCTGCGCGGCACGGCGCTCGACGTCTTCGGCCGCACGGACGAGCGGCGCATGGAGCGGCGCCTGGTCGGGGAGTACGAGGCGCTGGTCGGCGAGCTCTGCGCCGGGCTCTCGGCGTCCACCTACGCGCTCGCCGTGGAGATCGCCTCGCTGCCGGCGGGCATACGCGGCTTCGGCCACGTGAAGGAAGCGAACCTGCGCAAGGCGAAGGAGCAGGAGGCGGCGCTGCTCGCGCGCTTCCGCGCCCCGCCATCCGCTCCGAAGGCGGCCGCCGCGGAGTGACGCGGTGCGCCGGCGCCCGGGCCGGGGCGTGGCGTCAGTGCAGCGAAGGCTTCTTCAGGAAGTCGTTGCGGTCGCCCGAGCGCACGGGGATGTGCAGTTCCTCGCCGTCGCGCCGGATCTTGAGCGGCACCTGCGTGCCCGCGCGGCCGAGGCGCCAGACGCTGCGGAAGAACGAGGCGAGCG
>VGDA01000612.1 GCA_016869915.1 Alphaproteobacteria bacterium | reverse complement strand
CACGGAGGCGCTGTTCCGCGCGATCCCGCGCATCGACCGCGCGGAGCAGTCGCTCGACGCGATCGGCGGGCAGGTCCCGCCGATCGACCGCATGCCGCAGGGCTGCCGCTTCGCCCCGCGCTGCCCGGCGCGGCGGGCGTCCTGCGAGGCCTCCGCTCAGGCCCTGGTCGAGGTCGCGCCCGGGCACGAGGTCCGCTGCGGCGTGCGTGCGCCCGCCGGCGCGATGGCGGCCTGAGATGCTCTGGTACGTCGCCAAGCGCCTCCTCGCGGCGATGCCGACGCTGGTCGCCGTGCTGACGGTCGTGTTCGTGATCGTGCGCATCATCCCCGGCGACCCCGCCCTGACCGTTCTCGGAGACCAGGCGACGCCGCAGGCGCTTGCGGCGCTGCGCGAGAAGCTCGGGATCGACAAGCCGCTGCTGGCGCAATACCTCGACTTCATCTCGGCCGCGCTCACCGGGGACCTCGGCCGTTCGCTCGTCTCCGGCCGCCCGGTGATCAACGAGGTCGTGGCGGTCCTGCCGCATACCCTGGACCTGACGATCTCGTCGCTCGTCCTCGGCACCGTGCTCGGCGTGCCGCTCGGCGTCTGGGCGGCCCTGCGGCGCAACCGGCTGGCCGACTACGTGATCAGGATCGTCTCGCTCGTCGGGCTGTCCTTCCCGGTGTTCGTCTCCGGGATCTTCCTGCTCATGGTCTTCGCGCTGCACTACCGACTCTTCCCGGTCATCGGGACCGCGAACCTGTCGGACCTCGGCGACCGCACGTGGAAGCTGGTGCTGCCCACGATCACGCTCGGCCTGGTGATGGTCGCCTACATCACGCGCGTCACGCGCTCGGCCATGCTGCAGGTGCTGTCCGAGGACTACGTGCGCACCGCGCGCGCCAAGGGCGTGCCGGCGCGCCTGGTCATCAGGCGCCACGCGCTGCGCAACGCGCTCATCCCGGTCGTGACCGTCGTCGGCCTCTATCTCGGCATCAACATCGGCAACTCGGTCCTGACCGAGATCGTGTTCAACCGGCCCGGCCTCGGCAAGGTCATCGTGACGGCGCTCAACCAGCGCGACTACGCGATGCTGCAGGGGCTGATGGTCATCTACTGCTTCCTGATCGTGGTCACGAACCTGCTCACCGACCTCGCCTACGGCCTGATCGACCCGCGGGTGAAGCAGGCATGACCATGCGCATCCTCGCCCGCCTGCTGCAGGTCTTCGGGACGAACAAGACGTCCTGGGTGGGACTCGGCATCTTCGCCGCCATCTGCGCGATGGCGCTGCTCGCGCCGTGGATCGCGGGCAGCGATCCGCTCGAGCAGGACATCATCGCGAAGCTTAGGCCGCCCTCGGGCGAGCACTGGTTCGGCACCGACGAGTTCGGGCGCGACGTCTATGCCCGGCTCGTCTGGGGCGCGCGCATCTCGCTGTCCGTGTCGATCTCGGCGATCTCGCTCGCGCTCGTGGTCGGCGGGACGATCGGCCTCGTCTCCGGGTATGTCGGCGGCCGCTTCGACATGCTGGTCATGCAGGCGATGGACGTCATCCTGTCCTTCCCCGCGCTGATCCTCGGGCTGATCATCGTCGCGCTCCTGGGGCCCAGCCAGACGAACCTCATCGTCGCGATCGCGCTGACCGCGATGGCGCCCTTCGCGCGCATCGCCCGCGCGCCGACGCTGATCGTCAAGGAGCGGCAGTTCGTGGAGGCTGGGCGCGCGCTCGGCTTCGGCCATGCGCGCATCATCTTCGTGCACGTGCTGCCGAACATCCTGTCCGAGGTCCTCGTCATGGCTTCGCTCTGGATGGCGACGGCGGTGCGCGTCGAGGCCTCGCTTAGCTTCATCGGCCTCGGCGTGCGCCCGCCTACGCCGACCTGGGGAGGGATGATCCGCGACGGGTTCGAGAACATCCTCGACGCGCCGTGGCTGTGCATCTACCCCGGCCTCGCGATCCTCGCGCTCATCTTCTCCCTGAACATGCTCGGCGACGGGCTGCGCGACGCCACCGACCCGAAGCTGCGCGGCGAATGAGCGACCCCGTCCTCACCGTGCGCGGCCTGCGCAAGCACTTCGCGACCGGCGGCGGCCTGTCGCGCGCCGCGGCCGTCACC
>VGDA01000611.1 GCA_016869915.1 Alphaproteobacteria bacterium | reverse complement strand
GTCGACGGCGGCTCGGTTGCAAGCGCCTCGTCGAGCCAGAAGCTGCGATGGCGGGTCGCCGCTTCGGCGACAGGACCTTCGAGGCTCATGGAGACTTGTCCCTTGTTGTCCAGCGGCTCAGGCCTGCGCCGAATAGCCGCCATCGACGGGCAGCGCGGCGCCGGTCACGAAATCAGCCGCGGCGCTCGCGAGGAAGACTGCGGCACCGGCGATGTCATCCGGCTCGCCCCAGCGCCCGGCCGGCGTGCGCGCGATCACCTTGTCGTGCAGGTCGGGGGTCGCCGCGCGGCCGCGGATCGTGAGGTCGGTCACGATCCAGCCCGGCAGGATGGCATTGACCTGGATGCGGTCCGCGGCCCAGGCGGAGGCGAGCGACTTGGTCAGTTGCACCACGCCCCCCTTGGCCGCGCCGTAGGGCGCCGAGAAGGACGCGCCGAAGATGGAGGTCATCGAGCCGATGTTGACGATCTTGCCGCCGCGTTGCTTCAGGACCGGATAGGCCGCCATGCAGGCGAGGTAGACGCTGGTCAGGTTGACGTCGACGAGCATGCGCCACTCCTCGAGGCCGTAGGCCTCGGGCCGCTTGCGCATGTTTGTGCCCGCGTTGTTGACCAGGATGTCGATGGCGCCGAGGCGACCGAGGGTGGCGTCGACGAGGCTGGCGCACCCCTCGGACGTCGTGACGTCGGCGCGTATCGCGATCGCCTCGGCGCCGGCGTTGAGCAGTTGGCGCTCCGCGGCCCCGTTCTTCGCCTCGTCGCGGCCGACGATCGCGAGCTTCGCGCCGGCCTCGGCGAGGCCGCGCGCGATCGCGAGGCCGATGCCGCCATTGCCGCCCGTGACCACCGCGACGCGGCCGGAAAGGTCGAAGCGCGCGCTTGCCATCGCCCGTGCCGCCGTCACGCCGCGTAGGCCGAGACGACCTTGCGGATCGCGCCGGCGATTCGCTCGGCGTGGAGTTCGCCCAGGGCCTCGGACCACCACATGCAGATCGTCTCGGCGCAGGCCTTCTCGGCCTCCGGGCAGAGCGGGTCCGAATGGTTCCAGTTGCGCGTGACGCCGGGCAGCGTGAAGGGCCAGCCCGAGGAACCGAAAGTCAGCCGCTCGCGGATCACCGGATAGCGATAGAGCGGGATCGGGCCGGGATAGCCGATGAAGCCGTCGATCCCCTCGGCGGCCAGCGCGCGCATGACCTCCGTCACCGGTGCGCGCAGGCGCGCGGGCGCGAGTCGGAAGGCGTAGTAGAAGAAGACGCCGCGGCTGTCGGGCAGGATCGGCACCGGCTCGACGTCCACGCCCGCGAGCCGCGCGGTGACGTGGCTGGCGGCATCGATGCGCGCCTGCACCATTCCCGGAAGCTTGCGCAGCTGCGCGAGCCCGACCGCGGCCTGCAGCTCGGTCATGTGGTAGTTGGGCGCGAGGAAGAGATGGTCGCGACCACCCTTGGCGCGCGGCCAGCCCTTGTCGCCGCAGAGGCGCAGCGCGCGGCCGAAGCGCATGTCCTCGTTCGACACGACCATGCCGCCGTCGCCGGTGGTCATGTGCTTCGATTGCTGGAAGCTGAAGCAGCCGAGATTGCCCATCGTGCCGCAGGTACGGCCCTTGTAGGTGGCGAGGTGGGCTTGCGCGCAATCCTCGATCACGAAGAGGCCGCGACGCGCGGCAAGCTCGAGGATCGGGTCCATGTCCGCGGGCGCGCCGAAGACATGGGTGACGACGATGGCGCGCGTGCGCGGCGACAGGCAGGCCTCGATGGTCTCCGCGGTGATGTTCTGCGTGCGCGGGTCGACATCGGCGAAGACCGGGACCGCGAGCTGCGCCAGGATCGGGATCGCCGTGCCGATGTCGGTCACCGGCGACAGGATGACCTCGTCGCCCGGCTCGGGGTTCAGGTAGATCAGCGCGACGTGGAGCGCGGCGGTACCGTTGGCGACGGCGACGGCGTCGCGCATGCCGAGCAGGTCGGCGAAGCCGCGCTCGAAGGCCGCCGTCTTCTTTCCGGTGAGGAAGGACAGCGCGCCCGACCGGATCGCGTCGACGAGCTCGGCGATCTCCTCGTCGCCGAGCGAGCGGCCGCTATGGTCCCGGAAGCTGGGCAGGGGC
>VGDA01000610.1 GCA_016869915.1 Alphaproteobacteria bacterium | reverse complement strand
TGTCGCACATCCGATCCGTCCCCCCCCCTCGGCGATTCGACCCGTGCGCCGCCTCAGAATTCCGCGCCGAGCCCGCGGCGCCGACGGCGCAGGTCGAGCGCCGCGCCGATGTCGAGGAAGGGCCGCGGCGGGACCCAGGCCGGCGGCGGCAGCCCGCGCACGGCCTCGAGCAGGTCGGAGCGATTGTCGAGCGCGTGGTCGGCCAGCAGCGCGCCCAGCGCGGTGTTGCGCGCGATGCCTCCGGCGTTGCACCCGCCGGCGGCGAAGACGCCCGGCGCGATGGTGCCGAAGCCCGCCGAGAAGTTGCGGCTCGCCGCGATCACGCCCGACCAGAGATGCTCGAACCCGACCTCGCGCAGCCCGGGGAAGCGCGCGCGGAACGAGGCCTCGATCCCCGGCAGCCGCGCGGCCGTCTCGGCCGGCGTCATCGCCATGCGCGGCCAGTACTCTAAGCTGTTGCGCACGAGGATGCGGCGGTCGGCGGTGTAGCGCACGGTCGCGCCGAAGCGGTGGATCGAGATCACGCCCCAGGGCTCGGGCGCGCCGATGGCGCGGTGCTCGGCGTCGGTCAGGCTGCGCGTCAGCCCCGCGGTGAGGGTGAACGACACGAGGCCGTTCCGGAACGCGCCGAAGCGCGGCAGCCACGCATTGGTGGCGAGCAGCAGCCGCTTCGCGCTGACGGTCCCGCCCGGGCAGGACAGGCGGATCGGGGGCCCGGCGCTCCAGGACTCGACCGGGCTCTCCTCGAGCAGCGTCACGCCATCGGGCAGCGTCATGGCGAGGCCGCGCGCGAGCGCCGCGGGCTGGACGAGCACGGTGCCCGCGGTCAGCAGCGCGCGGCGGTAATGCGAGGTGCCGAGCCGCGCGCACAACTCCTCCGCCTCGAGCCGGCGATAGGGCAGGCCGAGCGCGTCGAGATGGCGCGCGAACGCGTCGAGCCGCGCGAAGTGACGAGGCTCCGCCGCCGCCTGGTGCTTGCCCGCCTGGTGCCAGTCGCAGTCGATGCCATGGGCGTCGATCGCCTGCCTGAGCAGGCCGAGGCCATGCGCGTTGATGCGGATCGACTTGCGATAAGCGGCCTCGGGCGAGCCGATCTTCTTCCTGGGCGAGGGCGAGATCTCGACCGCGAAGCCCGAGTTGCGCCCGGCCGCGCCCTCGCCGGCGCGCCCGGCGTCGATCACCGCGATCGTGTCGCCCGGCGCGAGCTCGGCGATGCGCCGCGCCGCCGCAAGCCCGGCATAGCCCGCGCCGACGATCGCCCAGTCGAAGCCCATCGCGCCGGCGACGCGGCGCACCGGCCTCGGCCGCGGCGGCAGGAGATTGGCCCAGCCGCACGTATCGTCGTTGCGCGGCAGCATGTCGACGCGGTGCGCGTTCATCGCGGCGCCTCCGGCCCGAGCATCGCCGCGAGCCCGGGCGAGAGCCCCGCGCTCGGCGTGGGCGGCGGCGGCGCGAAGGAGCCGCGCGCCGCCTTGGCCGCGCCTAGCCGCGCGGCGGCGAGCGTCGCGGCGACGAGGCAGTCGAGCGAGCAGAGCAGCGGTACGTCGACGCGCGCGCACAGCGCCTCGGCCATGCCCACGAGCCCGGCGCCGCCGAAGACCACGACGTCCGCGCCGTCCTCGGCGACGCAGCCGCGCGCGAGCGCCGCGAGCTCGGCCTCCGCCGCCGCGGGATCGGCGGCGATCTCGGCGCCGGTCAGGCGCGTGGCGCGCAGCGCGGCGACGCGCTCGCCAAGGCCGAGCACGAGGGCGAGCTCGCGCAGCATCGGGATCCAGCGCTCGCCGCCAGTGACGATGCCGATCCGACCGCCGAGCTGCGCGGCGAGGGTGAGCGAGGCCTCCGCCATGCCGATGACGGGGATGGGCGAGAGCTCCTTGAGGGCCAGCAGGCCGGGATCGCCGAAGCAGGCCAGCGCGACCGCGTCGTAGCCGCGGGGGTTCGCGTCGCCGACCTCCTGCGCGAGGACGTCGAGCGCCGCATGGCCGGCGATCGCGGCGGCGGCGCGGGTCGATATGTAGCGCGCCCCGAAGCGTCCCGTGGCGCCGACGATCGCGACATCCGGCCCGGCCCGGCGCGTCGCCGCCTCGACCATGCGCGCGGTCATCGCCTC
>VGDA01000609.1 GCA_016869915.1 Alphaproteobacteria bacterium | reverse complement strand
CGAGATGATCGAGACGCGCGAGCAGGCGGACGCGCTTCGCCGCATCGGCGTCCAGCTCGGGCAGGGCTGGTACTTCGGCCGCCCGACGCCGGAGCCCGAGGTCCCCTGGGACTTCGCGCCGTCCCAGTTCACCTCCGCGCGCGCCTGAGCGCGCGTCAGCGCACCACGTCCTTCACCTTGCCCGCGAGCTGCTCGAGCGTGAAGGGCTTGGGCAGGAAGTGGACGTCCGTCGCGCTGTCGAGCCGCTTGCGGAAGGTTTCCTCCGCGTAGCCGGAGATGCAGATGACGCGCATGTCCGGGATGCGCTCACGCACGCGCTTGATGAGTTCCGTGCCGTCCATCTGCGGCATCACGACGTCGGTGACGAGCACGTCGATACCGAGGTTCTTCTCGAGGAGTTCGAGCGCCTTCTCGCCGGACTTGGCCTCGATGACCTTGTAGCCCTTGTTGCGCAGCGCGCGCGCGGAGAAGAGGCGCACCGCGTCCTCGTCCTCCACGAGCATCACCGTGCCGGCACCGGTCGTGTCGGCGCGCCGCGGCTCGGCCGGCCTGTCGTCCGCGCGCTGGGCGTCGCCCTTCCAGCGCGGCAGGAGGATGCGAAACGAGGTCCCCTGCCCCACGATGGAGTCGACGAACACGAAGCCGCCGGTCTGCTTGACGATGCCGTAGACCGTCGAGAGGCCGAGGCCCGTGCCCGAGCCGACCTCCTTGGTGGAGAAGAAGGGCTCGAAGATGCGGCCCAGGTTCTCTGCCGGGATGCCGATGCCCGTGTCGCCGACCTCGATCAGGACGTAGTCGCCGGCGGGGATCGTCTCCACGCCACGCTGCTCCGGCGCCTCGAGGCGGTGGTTCGCGGTGCGGATCGACAGCCGCCCGCCGGCCGGCATCGCGTCGCGCGCGTTGACCGCGAGGTTGATGATCACCTGCTCGAACTGCCCCTGGTCGACGCGCACGAGGTGCAGGTCGCGCGCATGCGTCATCTGCAGGGCGATGTTCTCGCCGATCAGCCGGCGCAGCAGGTGCGTGAGCTCGCTGAGCGGGTCGGTGACGTCGATCACCTTCGGCTGCAGGGTCTGCTGGCGCGAGAAGGCGAGGAGCTGGCGCACGAGGTTCGCCGCGCGGTTCGCGTTCTGCTTGATCTGCATGATGTCCGCGAAGGACGGGTCACCGGCGCGGTGGCGCAGCAGCAGCAGGTCGCAGAAGCCGATCATCGCGGTGAGCAGGTTGTTGAAGTCGTGCGCGACTCCGCCCGCGAGCTGGCCCACGGCCTGCATCTTCCGCGACTGCGCGAACTGGACCTCGAGGCGCTTCTGGTCGCTGACGTCGAGGACATGGAGGACGATCCCGGCGGCCCCGCCCGGCGCCGGCTCCACGCGCCCGGCGTAGAAGGAGAGCGTCGTCTCGCGCCCGGCGCCCGAGGCGAGGCGCGCCTCCACGCCGCCGGCGGGATCCGCGCCGCTCGCGATGCGGTCCAGCCGCGCGGCGATGTCGGCGCGGTCCTCGGACAGCAGGAGCTCGACGAGCGCACGGCCGCGCGCGTCCTCGGCGGAGCGCCCGGTCAGCCTGCAGAACGCGGCGTTGCAGGCGTCGATGCGCCCCTCGCGGTCGAGCCGCGCGATCGCCACCGGCGCGTCCTCGAAGAGCCGGCGGAAGCCGTGTTCCGCGCGCGCCAGGGCCGTCGTCCCGTCGCGCTCCGGCCGCAGGTCGCGCAGCATCGCGCGGCGCGCGGGCGCGCCATCGCCGCCGGGCACCGCCGGGGAGACGTGGACGGAAACGGGGATCCGCCGGCCATCGGCGCCCGCGAGCTCGGCTTCGCCGACGGGTCCCTCGCCGGCGAAGGCGGCATGGGGTGGCGTGCCTGCCGGCGGCGCCAGGGCGAGGATGTCGTGCAGGCGCGGCGTGTCCGACGCGGGGCGCCCGAGCCACCCCGCGAGCGTCGCGTTCATTGCCGCGATGCGACCGTCTGCGCCGATCGCGCAGAATCCGACCGGGGCGTCCTCGACGAAGGCGAGGAGCCGCGCGCGCGCGCGCGCGAGTTCGTCCTCCGCGCGTCGCGCAGCGGTCGCGTCGCGGAAGCTCCAGGCGGTGGCTCCTGGGCCGGCGCCAGGCGCCG
>VGDA01000608.1 GCA_016869915.1 Alphaproteobacteria bacterium | reverse complement strand
CGACATCGCGCCGAGGATCACCTTGTTGCGCAGGACGTAGTTGACGCCGAGCACGAGGCGCCGCCAGCGCGAGCCCTCCTCGACGCCCGCGGGCGCGCTGCGCCCGGAGGTCCGGATCGCCGCCACCGCCGCCAGCGCCAGGGCGAGCGCGGCGGCCGCGGCGCCGAAGGCGACCTCCGCGCCGGCGACGAGCAGAAGCCCGCCCAGCGCCGGCCCGCAGACCAGCGCGAGCTTGAAGGCCGAGGTCGTCCAGGCCACCGCGCGCGCGAGCGCCTCGCGCGGCACGAGCAGCGGCAGGTAGGATTGCTGCGCCGGCCCGGAGAGCGCACGCGCCGCGCCGAGCGCCACCAGCGTCGCGTAGAGCGGCGTCGTGTCGCGGACCTCCGCGAGGGCGAGCCCCGCGAGCATCGCCGCGCCCGCGCCCTGCACGACGTAGCTGAGCGCGATCACGCGGCGCCGGTCGAAGCGGTCCGCGGCGTCGCCCGCGGGCAGGGTGCAGGCGACGACCGGCAGGAAGAGGGCGAGGCCGACATAGCCGAGCGCCATGACGTCCTGCGTCATGTCGTAGACCTGCCACCCTATCGCGACGGTCTGGACCTGCGAGGCGAAGACGACCAGCGCGCGCGCCGCGAGGAACAGCGCGAAGTCGCGCCGTCGCGCCGCGTCGAGCCAGGAGAGGGGGGACATCCGCGCGAGACTACACCGCGCCCTGCCCGGAAGGCCTCCCCCATGATCCCATCCGGGCGGGATGTCCGGCGAGCGGCTGGTGGTTGACGATAGGCGCAACGCCGACACGCCGGCGCGCGTCGCCTGGCCTCCGGCACCATTTCCCTCCCCGTCGCCGCGCTGCCGCGCGGCGCCACCCCTCCCATCCGCGCTAACGCGCGGACGGGAGGGGAGTTGGCGGGTGAGGGAGAAGTGGAAGAGAGAGAAGCGGAGCGGGGGAGTGACAGGCTCCTCCCCCGGCCGCGCGGCAGCGCGGGTGGGGGAGGTGGCGCGCGCCGCCAGGCGCGCGACGGAGGGGGCATGTGTTCCCTGCGCGACGAGCGGAGGCTGCGCGGCTCGATCAGCGTCTCACCGCCAGAGCCCGTGCTCCGCGCCTGGCCTCCGGCACCATTTCCCTCCCCGGCGCCGCGCTGCCGCGCGGCGCCACCCCTCCCATCCGCGCTCGCGCGCGGACGGGAGGGGAGTTGGAACAACCGGCACCTCCCCCGGCCGCGCGGCAGCGCGGCTGGGGGAGGTGGCGCGCGCCGCGAGGCGCGCGACGGAGGGGGCATGCGTCCCCTGCTCGGCGAGCGGCCGCAGGCGCGCGACGGAGGGGGCATGTGTCTGCCGCTCGCGCGGCGACCCTCGTCGATTGCCGCTCCTACGCGCCGCCCCTATAGTGCCGACGAACGGGCGATTGTGCATTGCAGCATCGGGGCCCGGCAGCGGAGCGGATGGGATGAGCGGCGCGGAAGAGCTTCACGGCCTATTCTTCGAGGACCTCGAGGTCGGCCAGACCTCGGTCGTGGCGCGTACCATCACCGAGGCCGACATCGTCCTGTTCGCCGGCCTCTCCGGCGATACGAATCCCGTGCACATCAACGAGGAATTCGCCGCCGGCACCATGTTCTCGGGCCGCATCGCCCACGGCATGCTGACCGCCGCCTTCATCTCGACCGTGATCGGCACGCGCCTGCCCGGTCCGGGCGCGATCTATCTCTCGCAGTCCCTGCGCTTCAAGGCGCCGGTGCGCGTCGGCGACACGATCTGGGCGCGCGCGACGATCACCGAGCTCTTCCCGGACAAGCGCCGCGCCGCGCTCTCCACCACCGTCACGGTGCGCGACAAGGTCGTGCTCGAGGGCGAGGCGCTGGTGATGGTGCCGCGCCGCGCCGCCGCCGCGACCCCGCCCGCCAAGGCCGCCGCGGCGGAGTGAGGCGCGGCCCGCCGGCCCCTGCCCAGGCACCTGGCATGACCTCCCGCATGCGCGTGCTGCGCGACCGCGAGCGCCTTCCCGCCGCCGCGCGCGACGCCGTGCTGGCGATCGGCAACTTCGACGGCGTGCATCGCGGCCATGCCGCGGTGATCGGCGCCGCGCGCGCGGCTGCGCGCGCGGCCGGGGCGCCCCTCGCGGGG
>VGDA01000607.1 GCA_016869915.1 Alphaproteobacteria bacterium | reverse complement strand
CTTCGGCCTCATCCTCCTCGGCTATGTCTGCGGCCGCCGGCTCCGCTACCCGGAGGCCGGCCTGCAGTGGATGGTCTTCTTCATCGTCTACCTCGCGCTGCCGGCGCTGTTCTTCAAGCTCATCGTCGAGGCGCCCTTCGAGCAGTTGAGCAACTGGCCGTTCGTCCTCGGCACCACGCTCTCGACCTTCGCGATCTTCGTCCTGGCCTTCGTCGTCGGCATTGTGGCGCTGCGCGGGCAGGTGCGCGAGGCGACCATCGGCGCGGTCGCCGGCGCCTACTCGAACATCGGCTACATGGGACCGGGCCTGACGCTGGCCGTCTTCGGGCAGGAGGCGATCGTGCCGACGGCCCTGATCTTCGTCTTCGACAACATCCTGCTCTTCACCCTCGTGCCCCTGCTGATGTCGTTCGGCGGGACGCAGAGTATGAGGGCGCTCGGGATGGCGTGGTTCATCGCCCGGCGCGTCCTCACCCATCCGTTCAACATCGCCATCTTCGCCGCCATCCTCGCGGCCTGGCTCGGCGTCGTGGTTCCAGCGCCCGTCGACACGATACTCACCTTCCTCAAGAACGCGGCCGCGCCCTGCGCGCTGTTCCTCATGGGCGTCACCGTGGCGCTGCGCGAGGTCAGGACCGTCCCGGCCGAGATCCCGGTGCTTCTGGCGATCAAGCTCGTCCTCCACCCGCTCGTCGTCTGGATCGTGCTCTCGGCGATCGGCGGCTTCCGCCACGAATGGGTGATGGTCGCCGTGCTAATGGCCGCCCTGCCGCCGGCGCTCAACGTGTTCGTCCTCGCGAACCAGTACGGCGTCTATGTCGAGCGCGCCTCGACCGCGATCCTCGTCGGCACCGCCATATCCGCGGGCACGGTCACGCTGCTGCTGTGGCTGGTCGCGGAAGGGAGGCTGCCGGCAGCGCCGTTCTGACCGCGCCGCGGAGCCGCCGCAGGCTTGCCATGCGCGCTTTGCGCCTCTACCAAGCTCCGTCAGCACCATGATGGGGAAAGCAATGACCGGCGCCTCTGCCTCGCCCGCGACCGTGCTCGTCTATGTCGGGCTGGACCTCGTCGGCGACGCGCTGATGAAGATGCCCTTCGTGGTCGCGCTGCGCGAGATCTACCCGCGCGCCCGCATCACGTGGCTCGCCGGCAAGGGCAGGACGGTGTTCAAGCGCGAACTCGCGCCCCTCGTCGAGGGCAGGATCGACGAGGTCATCGAGAGCGCCGGCATCGGGAGCGACTGGCGCGAGCTCCTGCGCAGGCCGCTCGACGGCCGCCGCTTCGACCTCGTGATCGACACGCAGCGCCGCCTGCTCACGACCCTCATCCTGCGGCGCATCCCGGCCGGGCGCTTCGTGTCCGGCGCCGCCGGGTTCCTGCTCTCCGATGCGCGGCCGCCTCCCGGCTACCGGAGGCCCGCGACGATGATCCGCCAGATCCTCGACCTCGTGGAGCTGGCGAGCGGGAGGAAGGTCGACGAGGCGCATGTGCGGATGCACGACGATGCCTCGGCAGCGACGGCCGCGCTGCTCCTCCCCGACGGGCACGAGCATGTCGGCTTCGTCCCGGGCTCCAGCGCCGGCCGCGCGAACAAGCGCTGGCCGCTCGAACGCTATGTCGAGCTCGCGAGGCGCCAGGCGGCGCGCGGGCGCGTGCCGGTCTTCGTCCTCGGCCCGGAGGAGGCTGGCTGGCACGACGGGCTGGCGCGCGACGTGCCGCAGGCGAGGTTCCCGCTCCAGGAACTCGCGGCCACGGGCCAGAGGCCAGGGCCGCTGCTGACGATCGCGCTCGCGTCGCGCATGCGCGCGGCGGTCTCGAACGACAGCGGTGGCGGCCACCTCGTCGCAGCAGGAGGCGTCCCGCTGGTCTCGCTCTGGGGCCCGAGCGTGATGGAGAAGGCGCCGCCGCAGGCCGGCAGGCTCGTGACCATCCTCGCGCGCGACCATGGCAGTACGTCGATGGACGCCATCCCGCTCGACCGGGTCGACGACGCGCTCGAGGGTCTCCTCGCCGGCGGCGACTGAACGCTGCGGCGGCGCGTCACGCGCCCCGGTGTGTGGCCGGCGCCTCCGGCTTCATCGTCACGAACACGACGCCGCCGCGGATGAGCGCCGCGCCGAAGA
>VGDA01000606.1 GCA_016869915.1 Alphaproteobacteria bacterium | reverse complement strand
CCTAGGCGATCGCGCCCCGGCTGCCTCGCGGCCGAAGGGAGGAGCGACATTTGGCCCCGCGCGCCGGCGAGGCGCGCGCGCCGGGCAACTCAGGCCTCGCGGCCGACGCGCTCGCCCTCGTGGATCGCGGCCTCGATGGAGCGCGGCGCCAGCGCGTCGCCGATGCGCAGCGCCTCGCGGCCGGCGTCGCGCGCCTCGCGCCAGAGCGCGTCGAGCGGGCGGCGCGAGAGCGAGACGACCAGCGCGTCGACGCCCTCGAGCACGCGCGGCGCGCCGTCCCAGATGCCGTAGGCATGGACGATCCCGGGCTCGATGCGCTCGACGAAATGCTGCGGCGTGACGACGACGCCCGCGGCGCGCAGCCGCTTCATCGCGAAGGACAGGTCGTAGCTGCGCGCCAGCGCGTCGCCGAAGAAGAGATGCGGCGTCAGGATCTCGACCCGGACGCCGGCGCCACCCAGCAGGTCGGCGAGGCCGGCGGCGAGCGCGTCCTGCGTCTCGTCGAGGATGACCACGCGACGGCCGAGCGACGCCGGGTCGGCGATGGCGCGCGCGGCGGCCGCGCCGATGTCGTGCACGAAGCCGAGGCCTGCGCCGGGGATGCCCTCGCGCTCGGGCCTGTAGGCGCTGAAGCCCGTGCGCTCCCAGGTGGCACCCGTGGCGACGATCGCCTTGTCCGCCGCCGCGAGGTCCTCGGCGCGCGCCGCGCGCCCCTCGCGGATGTCGACGCCCGCGCGCCGCGCCGCGGCGTCGAGGCTGTCGATCGCGAGGCCCCAGCGCGTGCGCAGCGGCATCGCCGCGAGCAGGCGCAGCCGCCCGCCGGTGCGCGCCGCGCGCTCCATGAGGACCACGCGGTGGCCGCGCCGCGCGGCGATCGTCGCGGCCTTGAGCCCGGCGGGGCCGCCGCCCGCCACGAGGATGTCGCGCGCGGCGCCGCGGGCGACGGGCACGAGGCTGCCCTCGCCCCACCTTGCCTCGCGGCCCATCGCGGGGTTCATCAGGCAGGTGACCGCGTTCTGCTCGCCCAGGCGCCGCACGCAGACCATCGCGCCGACGCAGGGCACGATCTCCTCCGCCCTGCCCTCGCGCGCCTTGCGCACGAGATGCGGGTCGGCCATGTGCGCGCGCGTCATCGCCACCATGTCGGCGGCGCCGGCGCCGACGATCTCGTCGGCGAGCGCGAGGTTCCAGACCCGGCCGACGACGAAGACCGCGGCGCGGCCCGCCGCGACCGCGCGGATGCGCCGCGCCGCCGGCGCGAGGAAGCCCTCGGGCCGGTCCGACATCATCGGCGTGACCGAGACATGCTTCGCGAAGTAGCCGCCGCCGGAGATGTCGAGGAAGTCGAAGAGCCCGCTGCGGCAGAAGACCTCCGCCTGCGCCTCGGCCTCCTCGATCGCGATGCCGGCGTCGCGCGGCAGGAACTCGCTCGCGGAGAGGCGCAGCCCGACCGCGAAGCGCGAGCCGACGCGGCGGCGCACCGCCTCGCCGATCTCCAGCACGATGCGGCAGCGCCGCGCGAGGTCGCCGCCATAGCCGTCCGCGCGGCGGTTGAAGGCCGGGCTCAGGAAGGCGCCGAGCAGCTGGCTGTGCGCGGCGTGGATCTCCACGCCGTCGAGGCCGCCGGCCTGCGCATGCGCGGCGGAGGTCGCGAAGCCCTCGGTGACGGAGGCGATGTCGGCCTCGTCCATCTCCGCGGGCAGCTCCTGGAACTGCGTCGAGGCGATCGCCGAGGGCGCCATCAGGGCACGCCAGGAATCGATGTACATCGTCCCCTGGCCCTGCGCGCCGCCGCAGAAGAGCTGGGCGAACACGGCGGCGCCATGGGCATGGATCGCGTCGGCGAGCCTGGCGTAGCGCGGCACCGCGGCGGGATCGTAGGCGCGGCAGCCCGCGAGGTAGTTGCGGCCCGCGGGGTGCGCCGCCTGCTGCTCGATGACGACGAGCGCCGCGCCGCCGCGCGCGCGCTCCGCGAAATAGGCGACATGCCTGTCGCCCAGCAGGCCGTCCTCGGCGTAGAGGACCGTGTGCCCGCTGACCATCACGCGGTTGCGCAGCTCGAGCGCGCCGACCCGGGTCGGCGTCCAGAGATGCGGCAGCAGCCTGAGGTCGTCGGGCATGGCGACG
>VGDA01000605.1 GCA_016869915.1 Alphaproteobacteria bacterium | reverse complement strand
CGCCGCCCGCCGGCAGCGAGATCCTGACGCGCAATGCGCCGAAGGGCCGGCGCTCGCTGATCATGTCGGTCAAGCAGTCGGGCGTGCCGCTCGGCGGCGCGCTGGCGGGCCTGATCGTGCCGGCGGTCGCCGCCTGGGGTGGGTGGAGGATGGGCCTCCTCGTGGCCGCGCTGCTGCCGCTCCTCGCCGTGCTCGCGGTGCAGCCCTGGCGCGAGCGGCTCGACGCGCAGCGCGACGCCTCGCGACGGCCGACCCTTGCGAACCTCGTCTCGCCGGCGAACCTGACGGCGCCCTTCTCCGTGATCCGTGGCAACCGCGCGATGCTGATGGTCGCGGCCGCCGGGTTCTGCTTCGCCTCGGTGCAGGGCTGCCTGCTCACCTTCTTCGTCACCCAGCTCACGACCGAGATCGGCTACACGCTCGCCGCCGCCGGCGCCGCCTTCTCCGCGATGCAGTTCTCCGGCACCTTCGCGCGCGTCGTCATGGGCTGGGTCGCGGACCGGATCGGCGGCGGGCGCGCGCTCGTCGCGCTTGCCGTGGCATCGAGCCTCATGGTCCTCGCCGTCTCCGCGATCGCGCCGGGCTGGCCGGTCTGGGCCGTGACGCTGCTCGGCCTGGTGGTCGGCACCACGTCGACGAGCTGGAACGGCGTCTACCTCGCCGAGGTCGCGCGGCTCGCGCCGGAGGGGCGCGTCGGGGACGCGACCGCCGGCTCGACGATCCTCACCTTCGGCGGTTACCTCGTCTCGCCGATCGCGTTCGCCTTCGCGGTGCCGATCGTCGGGCGCTACGGCACCTGCTTCGTCGCGCTGGCGGCCATCGCGCTGCTCGCCGTGCCGATGCTGCTGGCGGCGATGCGCGCGGGCCGCGCTGCCTGACGCTCAGCCCTTCGCGTCGCGGATCATGCCGCGCGCGATGACCAGGCGCTGGATCTCGCTCGTGCCCTCGTAGAGGCGGAACAGGCGCACGTCGCGGTAGAGGCGCTCGACCGCGTAGTCCTGCATGTAGCCGGCGCCGCCATGGATCTGCACCGCCCGGTCGGCGACGCGCCCGACCATCTCGGAGCAGAAGAGCTTGCAGCACGAGGCGTCGATGCCGACGTCGGCGCCGTCGTCCTTGCGCCGCGCTGTCTCCAGCACCATCGAGCGGCCCGCCAGCGCCTCCGCGCGGCTGTCGGCGAGCATCGCCTGGACGAGCTGGAACTCCGCGATCGGCTGGCCGAACTGGCGGCGCTCCATCGCGAAGCGCAGCGCGTCGTCCAGCAGCCGCAGCGCCACGCCGACGCAGACCGCGGAGATATGGAGCCGCGCGCGGTCGAGCACCTTCATGGCGGTGCGGAAGCCCTCGCATTCGCGCCCGCCGAGCAGCGCGTCCGCCGGGACGCGGCAGGAGTCGAAGACGACGTCGCAGGTCTGCGCCCCGCGCTGGCCCATCTTGCGGTCGGGCGTGCCGAGCCGCAGGCCGGGCGTCCCGGCCTCGACGAGGAAGGCGGAGACGCCGGAGGCGCCCTTGCGGCCGGGATCGCTGCGCGCGAAGACCGTGAAGAGCCCGGCCTGCGGGGCGTTCGTGATGTAGCGCTTGGTGCCGTCGAGCACCCAGGAGTCGCCGTCGCGGCGCGCGGTGGTGCGCAGGCTGCCGGCGTCGGAGCCCGCGTCGGGCTCGGTCAGCGCGAAGGAGCCGACGACCTCGCCGCTCGCCAGGCGCGGCAGCCAGCGCGCCTTCTGCGCGTCGGTGCCGTCCATGACGATGCCCTGGCTGCCGATGCCGTTGTTGGTGCCGACCATCGAGCGGAAGGCCGGCGAGGCGCCGCCGAGCTCGATCGCGACCAGCGCCTCTTCCTCCATCGTCAGCCCGAGGCCGCCATGGGCCTCGGGGATCGACATGCCGAAGAGGCCGAGCCCGCGCATTAGCGCGACGATGTCGGCGGGGACCGCGTCGGCCTCCACGACCTCGGCCTCGCGCGGCACCATGACCTCGCGCACGAGGCGCCTGACCTGGACGAGGAACGCTTCGATCGCCTCGCGGTCGCGGATCATCGCGCGCCTCCGTCAGTTGACCGGCGCGCCGCCCTCGGCGGTGCGCCGCGCGATGAAGGCGTCCATCTCCTCGGCCATCGCCTTGTCGAGCGGCGGGTCC
>VGDA01000604.1 GCA_016869915.1 Alphaproteobacteria bacterium | reverse complement strand
CGCCCTGATGTCGCGCGGCGGTGCGGCGGTCGCGGCGCTGGAAGCGGCCTTCCCGGGATGCGTGCGCGACGGTGCCGCGGATCGCTCGGCGCTGCGCCAGCGCATCAGCGGCGACGACGAAGCGAAGCGCAGGCTGGAAGCGATCATCCATCCGCTCGTGCGCGTCGCGACTCGCCGGTTCGTCGCGCGGCATGCGCGCGCGCGCCGTCGCGCGGTCGTGCTCGACATACCGCTCCTCTACGAGACCGGGGCGCAGCGTCGCCTCGACGCCGTGATCGTGGTCTCCGCGCCATCGTGGCTTCAGCGCGCCCGGTTCCTGCAACGACCGGGCATGACGCCCGAACTCCTCGCGGCCTTCCTCGCGTGGCAGGTGCCGGACCGCGAGAAGCGCCGCCGCGCGGATGCATGCGCGACCTCCGCGCTTGGACGGGCGCGCACCCGCCGGGACCTCCTCGCCGCGCTGCGCGCGATCCCGGCGGTGCGTGGCCGCGCCTGGAAGCCGGGCTGGAAGTGACCGGCCGGCGGCGATAGCCTCCGCCGCACATGCGCGAGATCGTCCTCGATACCGAAACCACCGGCCTGGACCCCAGGGCGGGCCATCGCATCATCGAGATCGGCTGCGTCGAGCTCGTGAACCACATGCCGAGCGGCCGGCATTTCCATCGCTACGTCGATCCGGAGCGCGACATCCCGGCGGAGGCCATCGCCGTTCATGGAATCACCGCCGAGAAGCTCAAGGGCAAGCCCGTCTTCGCCGAGATCGCGGGCGAGTTCGTCGACTTCATCGCCGACGCCACGCTGGTCATCCACAACGCCGACTTCGACGTCGCCTTCCTCAACGCGGAGCTGGGCAATCTCGGCTTCCCCGCGATCGCGCGCGGGCGCGTGATCGACACCATGACCATGGTGCGCCGCAAGCTGCCGGGCCAGGCGGCGTCGCTCGACGCGCTGTGCCAGCGCTTCGGCGTCGACAACTCGAGGCGGACCTTCCACGGCGCGCTGCTCGACGCGGAGCTGCTCGCGGAGGTCTATCTCGAGCTTGTCGGCGGCCGGCAGGTCTCGATCGACCTCGTCGCCGGCCCGGTCGCCGCGGAGCAGCGCGCGCAGCGCCGGCACAGGCAGGCGCGCGCGCACGCGCCGGCCGCGGAAGAGATCGCCCACCACGAGGCGCTGGTGGCGAAGCTCAGGAACCCGATCTGGAAGGCGGCCGGCTGACCGCGGCCGTCAGGCCTGGGCGGGATCGGCCTGGACCTGGGCGGCGATCTGGCGGCGATAGAGGTCGGCGAAGTCGATGGGGTTGATCAGCAGCGGCGGGAAGCCGCCGGCAGCCACCGTCGCCGAGACGATCTGGCGCGCGAAGGGGAAGAGCATCCGCGGCGCCTCGATCATCAACAGCGGCCCGAGGACCTCTGGCGGCAGCTGCGGCACGGTGAAGATGCCCGCGTAGTCCATCTCCACCAGGAAGACCTGCGCGTCGCCCGCGGTTGCGGCGACCTCGAGGTGGAGCGTGATCTCGTAGGTGTTCTCGCCCACGCCGCGGCCGTCCACGCGCACGTTGACGCCGACTTGCGACTGCGGGCCCTCGGCCACGAAGACCTGCGGCGCGCGGGGGCTCTCGAAGGACAGGTCCTTCAGGTACTGGAGGTTGACCGAGAGCGGGATGCCGGTCGGCTGGGGGGAAGTCTGGGGCTCGGCCATCTTTTTCTCTCGCGGGAAATGGGGTCGCGGCGCTCTACCATGGGCGCCGCGCGGCCGTCCACGAGCCGCCGGGGTCAGGCCGAGGGATCGTGGAAGATGATCTCGGCGTTCTGCGCCTGCCTGCCCGTCAGCGCGCGCACGAAGCCCCAGTGCGTGACCACCGCGACGTCCCGCCAGTCGGCCCGCGCGGCCATCTCGGCCCGGAAATCCGCCGCGCGCAGCCCGAGCTCGTCCTCGGTCTCCGCGCGGCCGAGCGCGAGATGGTCGTGCCACCAGGGGTCGCCCAGTCCCGCGAAGTCGAGGTCCGGGAAGCGGCGCGCGAGCGCCACGGCGGGCGAGCCGATGTCGCAATGGAAGGCGGCGCGCTCGCGCACGCGCGCGTCGATCGAGATCGGCAGCGAGAGGCGCCCGGCGATCACCAGAGCGGTCTGGATCGCGCGCGT
>VGDA01000603.1 GCA_016869915.1 Alphaproteobacteria bacterium | reverse complement strand
CGGCGCGCAGCACGATCGTCACGAGGCCGTTGCGGTTGACCAGCAGCGGCGCGCGGAGGTCGTTGTCGCGCAGGACCTCGCCGGCGCGCAGCGGGCGCCGCGCGCTCTGCCCGACGACGCGGTCGAGCTCGAGCAGGACCTCGCGGCGGACCGTCTCCTCGCGCATCTCGACGAACTCGACGTCGCCGTTGCGGATGATCTCGCCGGCCTGCACCGCGCGGCGCAGCACCGGGACCTGGCGCGTCGGGACGACGCGGCCCGAGACGGGCAGGCGCTGCAGATGGACGGCACGGAACTCGTCAAGCGCGTGCGCGAGCGCATCCCAGACATGCGCGTCATCTGCATCTCCGGCGACGCGGAGGAGACCTTCCGCAAGCGGCTCGACAGCGCGACGGACGTCCACTTCCTGCCCAAGCCCTTCACGCTCGAGCAGCTCGCGGGCAAGGTGAAGAACGTGGTGCGGTAACGCGCGCTCAGGCGCGCGCGAAGGTGAACTGGGACGGCGTGAAGTCCCAGGGGACCTCGGGCTCCGGCGTCGGGCGGCCGAAGTACCAGCCCTGCCCGAGCTGGACGCCGATGCGGCGAAGCGCGTCCGCCTGCTCGCGCGTCTCGATCATCTCGCCGATCGTCGTGATGCCGAGGTCGGTGCAGATGCGCACGATGCCGCGGACCATCGCCTCGTCCTTCTGCGACTTGCCGAGGCGGTGCACGTAGGCGCCGTCGATCTTCACGAAGTCGACGGAAAGCGCCTGCAGGTACTGGAAGCTCGCGGAACCCGCGCCGAAGTCGTCGAGCCCGACCTGGAAGCCGCGCTTGCGGATCTCCTGGATGACCTTGTTGGCCTCCTGCAGGTTCTTGAGCCGCGTGCTCTCCGTGACCTCGATGGCGATGCGCTTGGCGAAGGCCCGGTTCTCGTCGAGCAGCTCGAGCAGGCAGTTCACGAACACGCCATTGCCGAGCGAGTTGCCCGAGACGTTGACCGCGAAGCCGACGCGCCGGTCGAGGGCGGGGTTGCGCATGGTCTCGACCGAGCGGGTGATCACCGCGAGGTCGAGTTGCTCGATGATCCCGATCTCCTCGGCGAACTGGATCATGCCGAGCGGGCTCTCCTCCTGGTTGAAGCGCGTCAGCACCTCGAAATGGTGGAGCTTGCCCGTGTCCAGCGAGGCGATCGGCTGGTAAGCGAGGTTGAAGTGCGAATCGCGCACGGCGCGCGAGAAGCTGCGCATGCGCTCGAGCGTGCTCTCGACCATGCTCTCGAAGGCGGAGAGCAGGGTCGGGGGCTTGTCCTTCGACACGCCTTCGCGCGACACCTGCTCGACCACGTAGCGGATCGCGCGCAGCGTTTCGCCCTGCGGCAGCTCCTGCTGCGCGATGTCGAGGCTGGAATGGGTGATCTCGAGGTTGCTTCCGTCCGGCGTGCGGGCCGCGGACACGATGCGCGCGGCGATGTCGTCCGGGCGGTTCGACGGATCATGGACCAGGCCGAAGCGCCCCGGCCCCAGCCGCGCCGCCGATCGAGCTGGCGCGCAGCAGCGTGCCGATGCGCTGGACCAGCTGCTCGGTCTGGGCGCGGCCGAAGATCTTCTCCGCGTCCTGCAGGGCCGGCATGTCGAGGAAGGTCATCTCGAGCGGCTTGCGCAGGGTGCGCGCCGCCTCGGCGAGCCGCGCCGCGGATTCCGTGAACGTGCCCTCGTCGATGAATTGCTGCATCGGGTCGTTGCGCCGCGCGGCCCCATGCGGGATGGCCGCGATCGACGGGTTGCTCAGCGTGCAGCTGACCGTGCCGGGCGAGGTGGGAAGGCTGCAGGCGCTCATCAGCGCGTCGCGCGGGGAGCCGTCGTCGCGCCGGAGGGCGAGCTTGACGAGGATCGGGCCGCAGCGCGAGCCGGGCTTCAGGCCATCCAGGAGGGCACCCACGAGGCCATGGTCCTCCTCGGCGAAGACCGCCTGCCAGGGCTTTCCCACCAGCTGGATGTCGTTGAGCGCCGACAGGCCGGTCGTGGCGCCGAGCGCGAAGGCGATGTTCCGCTGCTTGTCGAACTCGACGAGCAGGTCCGCGCCGGCGAAGGCGAAGGACATGAACCGGTGGAGGTCCCTGGACATGCCGCGTGCCTAGGCCGCAGACTCATAATGGCGCAAC
>VGDA01000602.1 GCA_016869915.1 Alphaproteobacteria bacterium | reverse complement strand
CTTCGGTTCGAAGATCTACCACTACGCCGAGGAGGCGATCGTCACCTGGGCGGCGGGCAAGGTGAGGCGCCCGGTCCGCTGGACGGCGGACCGCTCCGAGAGCTTCATGTCCGACGCGCATGGCCGCGACCACCACAGCCATGCGGAGCTCGCGCTCGACAAGGACGGCAAGTTCCTGGCGCTGCGGGTGGCGACCGTTGCCAACATGGGCGCGTATCTCTCGACCTTCGCGTCGTGCATCCCGACCTACCTCTACGCGACGCTGCTCGCGGGCGTGTACACGACGCCGGCGATCTACGCCGAGGTGAAGGCGGTGTTCACGAACACCGTCCCGGTCGACGCCTATCGCGGCGCCGGCCGGCCGGAGGCGACCTTCCTGATCGAGCGCCTCGTGGACATCGCGGCGCGTGAAATGGGCATGGATCGCGTCGAGATCCGCCGCCGCAACTTCATCCCCACCGATGCCTTCCCCTACCAGACGCCGGTGGCGCTCCAGTACGACAGCGGCGACTACTTCTCGACCCTCGAGCAGGCGCAGAAGGCGGCCGACTGGGCCGGCTTCGAGGCGCGTCGCGCCGAGGCGAGGAAGCGCGGCAAGCTGCGCGGCATCGGCGTCTCGACCTATCTAGAGGCCTGCGGCATCGCGCCGTCGAACATCGCGGGCGCGCTCGGCGCGCGCGCCGGCCTCTACGAGGCCGCCACGGTGCGCGTGCATCCCACCGGCAGCGTGACCATCCTCACCGGCTCGCACAGCCATGGCCAGGGCCACGAGACGACCTTCGCCCAGCTCGTGTCGGAGACGCTGGGCATCGGCATCGACCAGGTCGACATCGTGCACGGCGACACGAACAAGATCCCGTTCGGCATGGGCACCTACGGCTCGCGCTCGCTCGCCGTCGGCGGCACCGCGATCGTCAAGGCGCTCGACAAGGTGGTCAACAAGGCGAAGAAGATCGCCGCCCACCTGCTCGAGGCCTCGGTCAACGACATCGAGTTCAAGGACGGCAAGTTCACCGTCGTGGGCACCGACAAGTCGAAGACCTTCGGCGAGATCGCGCTGACGGCCTACGTCCCGCACAACTACCCGCTCGAGGAACTCGAGCCGGGCCTCGAGGAGAACGCGTTCTACGACCCGAAGAACTTCACCTTCCCCGGCGGCTGCCACATCGCCGAGGTGGAGATCGACCCCGACACCGGCGTCACGAAGGTGGTGAACTTCACCGCCGTCGACGACGTCGGCCGCGTCATCAACCCGATGATCGTCGAGGGCCAGGTCCAGGGCGGCGTCGCGCAGGGCATCGGCCAGGCGCTGCTCGAGAACTGCGTCTACGACAAGGACGGCCAGCTGATCACCGGCTCGTACATGGACTACGCCATGCCGCGCGCCGACGACCTGCCCTCGATCGGGGTGGCGACGCACACGACGCTGTGCACGCACAACCCGCTCGGCGTGAAGGGCTGCGGCGAGGTGGGGGCCATCGGCTCCCCGCCCGCGGTGATCAACGCCGTCGTCGACGCGCTCAAGGACCACGGCGTGACCCACATGGACATGCCGGCCAGCCCGCAGAAGGTCTGGTCCGTCATCAACGGCGCCCATCGCAAGGCCGCCGAGTAAGGGGAGTTCCTGAAGATGTACGATTTCGCCTACCACACGGCTTCCTCCGCGGCAGACGCCGCCGCCAAGGCCAAGGGCAAGTCCGACGCCAAGTACATGGCGGGCGGGCAGACCCTGATCCCGACGCTCAAGCAGAGGCTCGCGAAGCCGACCGACGTGATCGACCTCGGCGGCGCGAGGGACCTCAAGGGGATCTCGGCCGCCGGCGGTGCCGTCACGATCGGCCGCGGTCGCCGGCTCGGCCGACGTCAGGAAGGCCATCCCGGCCCTCGCCGCGCTCGCTGAGGGCATCGGCGACCCGCAGGTGCGCAACCGCGGCACGATCGGCGGCTCGGTCGCCAACAACGACCCCGCCGCCGACTACCCGGCCGCGGTGCTGGGCCTCGGCGCCACGGTCCACACAGACCAGCGCCAGATCGCGGCGGATGCGTTCTTCGTCTCGGTCTTCGAGACCGCGCTAAAGCCGGGCGAGGTGATCACGAAGGTCTCCTTCCCGGTGCCCCAGAAGGCCGCCTACATGAAGTTCCCCTCG
>VGDA01000601.1 GCA_016869915.1 Alphaproteobacteria bacterium | reverse complement strand
CGAGAAGAGCGCCTCGCCCTCGCGATCGACGGGGGCCTGAGCCGGCTCGGTCACGAGGACGCCGAAGGGCAGCTGGCCGAGCGCGCCACGGGGCACCACCAGCAGCGTCGTCGCGGAGGACCATCCCGCCGCCACGGGGGCGAGCACGAGCTGGTAGAGCCTGTGCGCCATCGCGACGTCGAAGGCGGGGATCTCGCCCGGCGTCGCGGCGTTCGGGTCGAGCGATCGGCGCAGCCCGGCGACGAGCCGGTTCATCTCGCGCCGTCCCGCGGGGATGGTGGCGAAGGTGACCGGGCCGGAATGCGGCACGGCCCAGGCGAAGCCCTGGTCGGCGCCGACATAGGTCGCCAGGATGGCCTCGCCGGGCCTCAGGCCGCGTCGCGCCTGCTCGATCGTCGCGGGGCGCGGGTCGACGAGGCTGGCATAGTCCGGGAAGCGGCGCTCGATCTCCTCGCGCAGCGCCGCGCGCGCGGTGCGCAGCGTGTCCACCTGCGTGCGCAGCGCGCGCGCTGCCGCCTCGTCGCGATCGGGGAGCGAGAGCATGTCGGTCAGCGTCGCCTGCAGCGCGCCGACCTGCTTTTGCGCATCCTGCTCACGGCGCGCGAGGTCGGCGAGCGCGGGATCGGAGGCGGAGGCCCGGGCCGAGGACTGCGCCAGCGCCCGCTGCACGCCATGGCCGCGCAACGCGTCGGCGAGGCGGAAGCTCTCCTCGGCCGCGCCCGGCCGGCCGGAGGCCGCCAGCGCGCCCATCATCGCCTCGAAGATCACCCGGTTCCGCGTGTCGAGGAAGGCGTTCCTGCCCTCTTCGTCCTCGGACTGGCGGGATGCCTGCAGGAGGATCGGCGCGGCCTCGGCCGACCGGCACTGCATGGACACGATCGTGCCCAGCCTCGTCACGGCCTGCAGCGTCTCCGCCGCATAGCGGCCCTGGAGCGAGAGCCGCCCGAGCAGCACCGCGCGCTGCTCGATCTCCGCCTCGAGGATGCGGCCTTGGGCGGCGAGGGTCCGGGCGATGTCGGAGTGCGCCCACAACGCGTTGTACTTGAAGCTGTTGGGGAAGGCCTGGCCCTCGGCGACGAGCCTTGCCTCCTGCGCCAGGAGCCGGTCGTTCGCGGCGAGCGCGGCACGCCCGGCGCGCTCGGCCTCCGCGTAGCGTCCCGAGGCCATCTCGACCGCGCTGGTGGCGCGGCTGACTTGGTGCTGCGCGTCGAGGGAGACATGCGGCGGGAGGTTCGGGTTTCGCTGCATGCGGTCGAGGATCGTGCGCATCGCCTCCAGCTTCTCGCGGGCCAACGCGAGCTCGCCGAACTGGGTCAGGCTCTCGATCATGCTCTGCATCGACAGCACGCGCTGGATCGGGGAACCGGTGACCTCCACGGACCGCGTGGAGAGGTCGATCGACGCGCGGCGATTGCCCGCATGCTGCTCGGCCACCGCCCATTGGCGCAGGTATCGCCCGAGGGTGCGGCCCTCCAGGCCCGCGCCGACCGCCGTCTCGTAGCCGGCCTTCGCGTCGTCCAGGCGCTGGCCCGCGCGCCCGAGCTCCTGCGCGGCCATCGAGCGGCGCCAGAAGAACTCGGCGAGCCCGGCGCCGGCCAGCCCCGGCGGCGGCGCGGCATCCGCCAGCGCGGCCAGCCCGGCGATCCGGGCCGGGTCCGGCTTCTGCTGGTCGAGGATCGCCGCGATGTCGGAGATGCTGCGCGGCGGCGGGACGAAGGACTGGCCCTGGGACTCGGCCGTGACCTGGCGTGCCTGTTCGAGGCTCAGCGTGGGCTTGCCGCCTTCGGGCTGGCATGCGGCCAGTCCGATCGTCGCCAGGGAAAGCTATGCCGCGAGGAACGGCGTCGGGCTGCGCATCATCGATCGATACCCACTGGAATCCGCAGGACGCCACAGCGTGCCACGGATCGCGGGACGATTCGTTAAAGCTGCGGCGCGAGGGGCGAGACGGCGGGGATGCTCGCCACGTGGTGGCAGGCCGCGACATGGCCCGGCGCCGCCTCGATCGCGGGCGGCTCCTGCGTGCGGCAGAGGTCGGTGGCGTGCGGGCAGCGCGTGTTGAAGCGGCAGCCCGCGGGCGGGGCCATCGCGCTCGGCACGTCGCCGGTGAGCCGCGCGCGCGGCCGCCGCAGCCGCGGGTTCGGCACG
>VGDA01000600.1 GCA_016869915.1 Alphaproteobacteria bacterium | reverse complement strand
CGCACCACCAGGATGTCGGCGGCATGACGCCGGGCTCGGTGCCGACCAACGCCACCGAGATCTTCCAGGAAGGCCTGCGCATCCCGCCGCTGAAGCTGCGCGACGCCGGGGAGATGAACGCGACGCTGGTGCGCATGCTGCGCCTCAACGTGCGCATCCCCGACACGGTGATGGGCGACCTCGACGCGCAGATCGCAGCCTGCCAGATGGGCGGCCGGCGCCTGGCCGAACTCGCCGCGGCGCATGGCGTGCCCGCGCTGCGCGCGATCTTCGCGACGCTGCTCGACCGCTCCGAGCGCATGACCCGCGAGGCGCTGCGCGCGATGCCCGAGGGCACCTACCGCCACGTCGACCACCTCGACAACGACGGCATCGAGTATGGCCGGCCGATCCGCATCGAGGTCGCCGTCACCGTGCGCGACGGCGCCTTTCACTGCGACTTCGCGGGCACGAGCCCGCAGCTCAAGGGCCCCTTCAACTGCGTGCGCTCGGGCTCCCAGGCGGCGGCCTACTTCGCGGTCCGTGCCCTAACCGACCCGACGATCCCGACCAACGCGGGATGCTTCCGCCCGGTCTCGCTCCACCTGCCGGAGGGCACGCTCGTGAACCCGCGCGAGCCGGCGCCGGTCGGGTCGCGCACGGCGACGATCAAGCGCATCACGGGCTGCATCCTCGGCGCCTTCAAGGAGGCCCTGCCCGACCGCGTCCCGGCCGACGCCGCGGGCGAGCTCCTTACCCTCGCCTTCGGCGGCACGCATCGCGGGCGGCGCTTCGTCATCGGCGAGCTGATCGCGGGCGGCAGCGGCGCCTCGGCGGCGCGCGACGGCGTCGACGTGATCGAGACCGACGCCACCAACTGCATGAACCTGCCCGTCGAGGCGCTGGAGATGGAGGCGCCGATCCGCATCCATCGCACCGAGCTGCGCCGCGGCTCCGGCGGCGATGGCGCGTTCCGCGGCGGCCTCGGGCTGCGCCGCGAATACGAGATCCTCGACGGAGAGGTCTCCTTCACCCATCGCGGCGAGCGCCACGCCTTCCCGGCGAGCGGGGCGCGCGGCGGCGCGGCGGGCGCGAAGGCCGTCTCGGTGATCCATCGCGCCGATGGCCGCGACGAGACGATCGATTCGAAGCTGGTGACCACGCTTCGGCGCGGCGACCGCGTGCTGGTGGAGACGGCGGGCGGCGGCGGCTACGGGCAACCCGCGGCGCGTCCCGCGACGGCGCGCGCCGAGGACGAGGCGAACGGCAAGGTCTGAGCGCGGCTCAGAAGCGCCCGGCGCGGTAGTCGTCGAAGGCCTGCATCACCTCCTCGCGCGTGTTCATCACGAAGGGGCCGCCCCATGCCACGGGCTCGCCGATCGGACGGCCGGCGAGCAGCAGGAAGCGCGCCCCGCCGCCCCCGGCCCTGGCGACGACGCGGTCGCCCGGGCCGAGCGCGACCAGCGACAGCGCGCCGACCTCGCCGCCACTCCCAACGGCGATCGACCCCTCGTAGACCGCGAGCATCGCCGCGTGGTCCGAGGGGACGGGTTCCTCCAGCCGCGCGCCCGGCGGCAGCACGACGTCGAGGTAGCGGGCATCCACGTGCGGCGCCGCCACCGGCCCGGCGGTGCCGCGCGAGGTCGCGCCGGCCACGACGACCACCGCGACGCCGTCCTCGCGCGTCTCCCGCCCAAGCCGTTCAGCGGGGAATTCCTGGTAGCCGGGCTCGCTCATCTTGAGCCGCGCGGGCAGGTTGACCCAGAGCTGGAAGCCGCGCATGCGGCCCTCTTCCTGCTCGGGCATCTCCGAATGGACGATGCCCCGCCCCGCGCGCATCCACTGCACGCCCCCCGTCCCGATGACGCCGGAATGGCCCCTGTTGTCGGCATGCCGCATGCGCCCCTCGAGCATGTAGGTCACGGTCTCGAAGCCGCGATGCGGATGGTCGGGGAAGCCGGCGAGGTAGTCGGCCGCGTCGTCGCTGTCGAAATGGTCGAGCATCACGAAGGGATCGAACGCCTGCAGCTGCTGCGTGCCGAGCAGCCGCGCGATGCGCACCCCCGCGCCCTCCGACATCGCCACGCCACGCACCACTCCGATCGCCTCGCGCATGGCTGCCTCTCCCATGTTTCGGTTGCCCGACCGCGCACGAGCATCGTTAACATGG
>VGDA01000599.1 GCA_016869915.1 Alphaproteobacteria bacterium | reverse complement strand
GACCTGCGAGCCGGGCAGGAAGGCCACGGCGCCGCCGAGGTCGACGGTGAAGCCACCCTTGACGCGGCCGAAGATCACGCCGTTGACGCGCGCGTTGGTCGAGTAGGACTTCTCGAGCTGGCCCCAGGCCTCCTCGCGCTTCGCCTTCTCGCGGCTCAGCATCGCCTCGCCGTTCTTGTCCTCCATGCGCTCGACGTAGACGTCGACGAAGTCGCCGACCTTGATCTCGGCGGGCTTGCCGGCGGTCGCGAACTCCTTGAGCTGCACGCGGCCCTCGGCCTTGAGGCCGACGTCGATGATGGCGAAGTCGCCCTCGATCGAGATGACGCGGCCCGTCGTGACGCGGCCGTCGAAGCCGCTGGACGTGCGGAGGGATTCCTCGAGCAGGTCGGCGAAGTTCTCGCCGCCCGCGGAGGCGGGGTTGTTGCTTGCCATGTCCTGGGATGCCTTTCTGTGAACCCGGTCATCCGTCCCGCGCGATGCGGGGCCGCCGATGCCGGGGCCGGGATTCCACGCCGCGGACCATCCGCGGCATGGGCCTTCCGGGGTCAGGAGGAACGGGACCGGACGATCCCGATTGCCTGGGCGAAGACCTCGTCGGCCGTGAGGTCGGTCGTGTCGAGCACGATCGCGTCCTCGGCCGGCTTCGCCGGCGCGGTCCCGCGGGCTTGGTCGCGGGCGTCGCGTTCCTGAAGGTCCCGGAAAACGGCCGCGTATGTAGCCGGTTCCCCGCGCCCCCGCAACTCGTCGTGTCGGCGGCGGGCCCGGACCTCGGCCGAGGCGACGACGTAGAGCTTCACCTCCGCCCCCGGGCAGATCACGGTGCCGATGTCGCGGCCGTCCAGCACGGCGCCCGGCGGCTGGGCCGCGAAGCGCCGCTGGAACTCGACCAGCGCCGCGCGCACGGCCGGGTTGGCGGCGACGACCGAGGCGGCGCGGCCGACATCCTCCTCGCGCAGGCCCTCGCGCGCGATGTCGGCGGGACCGAGCTTGCGCGCGGCGGCGGCCGCCGCCTCCGCATCGGCGGGGTCGGCGCCGGTCGCGAGCAGCCGCGCGCCGACCGCGCGGTAGAGCAGGCCCGTGTCGAGGTGGTGGTAGCCGAGCGTGGCGGCGAGCCTCCGGGACAGCGTGCCCTTGCCCGCCGCCGAGGGCCCGTCGATGGCGACGATCATGGCTCCTGGAAGCTCGCGCCCAGCCCCGCCATCAGGCCGCGGAAGCCGGGGAAGCTGGTCTCGATCGGGCTGGCGTCGTCGATCGCCACCGGCGCGCGCGCCGCCATGCCCATGACGAGGAAGCTCATGGCGATGCGATGGTCGAGCTTCGTCGCGATGGTCGCGCCACCCGGCGGCGGTCCGCCGCAGCCATGCACGGCGAGGTCGTCGCCATCGACCTCGGCGCGCACGCCGCAGGCCGCGAGGCCGCGCGCGATGGCGGCGAGGCGGTCGCTCTCCTTCACGCGCAGCTCGGAAAGGCCGCGCATCACGGTCCGGCCGCTGGCGCAGGACGCGGCGACGGAGAGCACGAGGTACTCGTCGATCATCGATGGTGCGCGCGCGGCCGGCACCTCGATGCCGCGCAGCGCGCTGGCGCGCACGACGAGGTCGCCCACGGGCTCGCCCGCCTCGACGCGCCTGCCCTCGACGCGGATGTCCGCGCCCATCTCCAGGAGCGTGTCGATGATGCCGGTGCGGCGCGGGTTCAGGCCGACGTCGCGGATCGTGACCTCCGAGCCGGGCACGAGCAGCGCCGCGACGATCGGGAAGGCGGCGGAGGAGGGGTCGCCGGGGACGCGCACGACGCGCCCCGTGATCTCCGGCTGGCCGGCGACGCTGACGCGGTCGCCGTCCGGCCCCGGCTCGACCGTCACGTCGACGCCGAAATGGCGAAGCATGAGCTCGGTATGGTCGCGCGTCGGCTCCGGCTCGACCACCGTCGTGCGGCCCGGCGTGTTGAGGCCCGCGAGGATGATCGCGGACTTCACCTGCGCGGAGGCCACGGGCAGGCGGTAGGTGATCGGCACGGGGCGCGCCGTCCCGATGACGACGGTGGGCAGCCTGCCGCCCTCGCGGCCGACGAAGCGCGCGCCCATCTGCTCGAGCGGCTTCGTGACGCGCGCCATGGGGCGCGAGCGCAGGCTGGCGTCGCCGGAGAAGAAGCTGAC
>VGDA01000598.1 GCA_016869915.1 Alphaproteobacteria bacterium | reverse complement strand
CGTGCCGAACCCGCGGCTGCGGCGGCCGCGCGCGCGGCTCACCGGCGACGTGCCGAGCGCGATGGCCCCGCCCGCGGGCTGCCGCTTCAACACGCGCTGCCCGCACGCCACCGACCTCTGCCGCACGGTGGAGCCGCCGGCGATCGAGGCGGCTCCCGGCCATGTCGTGGCCTGCCACCACGTCGCCAGCATCCCTGCCGTCTCGCCGCTCGCGCCGCAGCTTTAACGGAATCTCCCGGGATCGGTGCGATGATGCTTCGTCGTCACGTCGAGGTGATTTCCAGGTGAAGCGCTCCGTTTCCTCCATCCTCCTCGCAACCGTACTGGCTGCAGCGTCGCTGGCCGCGTGCCAGCCCGACGGCAGCAGGCCGGCGCTGAACCTCGACCAGGCGCGCCAGGTCACGGCGGAATTCCAGGGCCAGTCCTTCGTCCCGCCGCCGCGCAGCATCACCGACATCACGGCGATCCTGGACCAGCAGAGGCCCGATGCGGCCCGCATCGCCGACCTGTCCTCGCTGGCGGATGCCCCGCCGCCGCCCGGGCTTGCCGGCGCCGGGCTGGCGGAGTTCCTCTGGCGCCGCTCCATGGCCGCGCAGGAGCTGGGGCGCGCGAACCAGCGCACGGACGACGCGAAGGCCGGCTACGAAGCTGCGGTCGGCGCGGGCCTGGAGGGCCGTACCCTCGGGCGATACCTGCGCGAATGGGCAGTGGCCGAGCATCATGCCGGCAATCGCCGCGCGTCGATCGACCTCTTCTCGCGGTCCGTGGAGGTCACCGATTCCCCGTTCCAGCGCATCCTGTCGCTGCAGAGCATGGTCCAGAGCCTGACCCTGTTCGGCGAACTCGCACTGGCCCGCGAGAAGCTGGAGGCGATGCGCACGATCCTCGACCGCATGCAACGAATCCCGAACCTCCCGCCGCATGTCTCCCTCGGAGCGCAACACCAGGTCAGCCGCGCCACCAACGCGGTCGAGATGGCCTCGGGACGCTACGCGGAGGCCGAGCGCGCAGCACGTGCCGCGCTCGCCGCGAACGACCGGCTCCTGGCGCAGGAGGCCAGGCTCGTCGCCGAGGACCAGGCCCTCCCCAACAGCTTCAAGTACAACGCGTTGTGGGCGCGCAACGACCTCGCCCGGACCCTCGCCGCCCAAGGCCGCATCCTCGAGGCGGAGATCGAGCAGCGCGCGGTGCTGCTCGGGCGGCTCTCGCTCCAGGGCCGCTATGCGGCGGAGACGCTGCAGGCCGTGACGAGGCTGGGCACGATCATTTCCATGCAGGGCCGGTCGGCCGAGGCCGAGCGGCTCGCGAGGGTGGTCGTCGAATCGCTCGACATGATGAAGTACGATCCCGCGTCTCTGCTATACACCCAGGCCCTCGGGCTCGCGGCACGCGCGGAGGGGGACCAGGGTGACTGGGACGCCGCGGCGCGGACCTACGAGGGGCTGCGCCAGCGACTGGCCGGATCGCCCGACGCGCTGCGCACGAACTTCGACGCCAACCGCCACTGGGGGATGACGGCGCTGCGCACGGGCCGCCTCGACGAGGCGCGGCGCGTCCTCGGCATCGTCGTCGAGGTCCACCGCCAGCGCTTCGGCGACCGCCACTGGGAGACCGCGACCAGCCGCGGCATGCTTGGTGCCGCGCTCGCGAGGACCGGCGACGTGGCGGGCGCGCTGCGCGAGTTCGACGCGGCGGCGCCGATCCTGCTGCAGGCGTCGCGCCAGTCCGAGGACGAGGAGGGCAGGAACGCCTTCCGCGACACGCAGAACCGCGTGATCTTCGAGGCGATGATGGGCGCGCTGGCGGCCTCCGGCAGGCCGGGCGCGGCCGAGGAGAGCTTCCGCCTCGCCGACGCGATACGTGGCCAGGGCGTGCAGAGGGCGCTGGCGCAATCCTCGGCACGTGCCTCCGCGGCGGATCCCGCGCTCGCCGACCTCGCCAGGCGCGAGCAGGATGCACAGAAGCAGGTCGGCGCGCTGCAGGCGACGCTCACCGACATGCTCTCGCTCCCCGACCGGGACGAGGCCGCGGCGCGCGCGCTGCGCACGCAGGTGGACACGCTGCGGACCGCGCGCGCGACGCTGCGCGAGGAGATCGAGCGCCGCTTCCCGGACTATGCCAGCCTCGTCGACCCGCGCCCCGCGACGATCGAGCAGGCGCGCCGC
>VGDA01000597.1 GCA_016869915.1 Alphaproteobacteria bacterium | reverse complement strand
ATCGCACAGCCCCTCGGCGGCGGAGGCGCAGCGCGGGTGGAAGCGGCAGCCCGGCGGCGTGCTGCGCAGGTCGGGGACGAGGCCCGGGATCGCGGGCAGCTGGCCGCCACGCCGATCGATGCGCGGCAGCGCCGCGATGAGCGCGCGGGCATAGGGATGGCGCGGTCTCTTCAGCACGTCGCGGACCGAGCCGGTCTCCACGACCTGGCCCGCGTACATGACGGTGACGCGGTCCGCGATCTCGGCCACGACGCCGAGGTCGTGGGTGATGAAGAGCACGGCCATGCCGTGCGCGGCCCGCAGCTGGCGAACGAGGTCGAGGATCTGCGCCTGGACGGTGACGTCGAGCGCCGTCGTCGGCTCGTCGGCGATCAGCAGGCGGGGGCGGCAGGCGAGCGCCATCGCGATCATCGCGCGCTGGCGCATGCCGCCCGAGAGCTCGTGCGGGTAGGCGTCGAGCTTCTTGCCGGGATCGGGAAGGCCGACCTGCGCGAGAAGGTCCGCCGCCTCGCGCCGCGCCGCCTGCCAGCCCATCGCGCGATGCGTGACCAGCGGCTCGGCCACCTGGTCGCCGATCGGCTCGAGCGGGTTGAGGCTCGTCATCGGCTCCTGGAAGATCATCGCCATCGCGTTGCCGCGCATGGCGCGCATCCGGCGCTCCGGCAGGCCTGCGAGGTCGTGCCGCTCGCCGTCCCTGTCGCGGAACAGGATGCGCCCGCGCGCGATCCGCGCCGCGGGGCGCGGCAGCAGCCCCATGATCGCGAGGCTGGTCACCAACTTGCCGCAGCCGGACTCCCCCACGAGGGCCATCACCTCGCCCTCGCCGATCGAGAACCCGACGCCGTCGACGGCCGTCGATTCGCCGCCGCCGGCGGCGAAGGCGACGGACAGGTCCTCGACCGCGAGCAGCGGCAAGGCGCCTGCGCTCACGCGGTGCCGGCCACGAAGCTGCGCCTGTGGCTGGGCTCGAGGTGCTTGCGCGCGAGGAGCTCGGCGCCGGTCCATCCGATGTTGCCGTGGCTCGAGAGGCCGTAGCGGACCGTCGCCTCGTCCGCGAAGGCGCGGAAGGCCGGCATGTTGAGCCAGACGCGCAGGAGATGGCGCTTCTCGCCGAAATCCTCGGTCTCCTCCTCGTAGGCCGCGCGGCCATGGAGCACGGTGTAGTTGCTCGCGAAGTACATCTGGCCGGGCCGCAGGTCGATCTCGAGCCTGTTCTCCTCCGCCGCCTGGTCGAAGAAGTCGAACAGCACCTGCTCGGCGTTGCTCATCGTCTTCTCCATGCGCGCGAAGGCGCCGGAGATCCAGCTGCGGTTGTAGCGGCAGCTCAGCTGGCAGCCGGCGTAGCTGAACACCGGGATCGGCGCGACCGACATCGGCTTCTCCCAGGCCGCGTGCTCGCTGAAGCGGTCCCAGTGGAAGCCCTCGTAGAGCATCGGCACGAGCTCGGGATGCTTCTCGAGGAAGGCGTTGTAGACCGTCGTCGAGCTCGCGAGCGTGGTCGGCGCGCCGCCCTTGGCCTGCCGCACGCAGAGCAGCCCGACGACGTCGGCGAGGTCGACATGCAGCTTCGATTCGCGCTTGCTGCCATAGGCGCGCGTGAGCGGCGGCGTCTTCTGCCCGCGGTCCCAGACATCGGCGACCAGCGCGGCGCGCCCGTCCTGGCTCACGCAGGTGCCGAGCTGCAGCGACAGGCCCCAGTAGACCAGGCGGATCTCGTCGATCGAGAGGTTGCGCAGCGGGAAGCCGTCGAGCAGCACGAAGCCGCGGCCGTCCCTCACGTCGTGCCGGATGCGCGCGACCAGCGCGCGTAGGGAATCGTCCAGCGGGAAGTCCGCGGCCTCCATCTGGTGGAACCAGAGCCCCTTGGGCTGCACCGCCTTGAGGCCTGCGAGCAGCGCCTCGCGCTCGCGCTCGCCGATCGCCACCCGCCAGGATGGATCGTCCCTGATGTCGTCGCCGCGCCAGGCGGTGGCGTCGCGGACGGGTTCGCGCAGGATCTTCCTCATGGTCCTTTCTCCGGGATCGTTCTTCAGCGCTTCAGCCAGGTTTCCGCGTAGAGCCAGGTCCCGGCGAACTCGCGCGAGAAGCCCTGGACCTCGCGGCGCAGCACCTCCTTGTTCGGCCGGAAGAAGAAATAGGTCTCCGCGTAGGCCTTGCGGCGCACCT
>VGDA01000596.1 GCA_016869915.1 Alphaproteobacteria bacterium | reverse complement strand
GTCGCATGGCCCGGCGGGTCGCGGCGATCCTCGCCGCGCTTCTCCTCGCTCTCCTGCCTGATCTGGCGGGGCCGGGCTGGGCAGCCAGTCCGGGAAGCAGGGCCAGCACAGCCCATTCAAGCGTCGAACTCCAGGCGGATCGCGGCTCGGTCGAACCCGGGGAGCGCTTCCATCTCGCGGTCAGGCAACGACTTGCGACGGGTTGGCACACATACTGGGTGAACCCAGGGGATTCCGGGATGGCGCCGGAGTTCCGGTGGCACCTGCCCGGGGGCATGGCGGTCGGCCCCGCGCTCTGGCCAGTGCCGTCGCTGCAGCCCTTCGGGCCGCTCACGAACTACGGCTTCGGCGGCGAGGTCGTCTTCCTCTTCGAGGCACGCGCCCCCGCCGCGCCCTCGGCGGAGCTCGAGATCGGCCTCGAGGCCTCCTGGCTCGCCTGCGAGAAGATCTGCGTGCCGGAGGAAGCGAGCCTCGCGATCCGCCTCGCGACGGGCCCGAGCGCGACCTCGGCCTCCGCCCAGGCGATCGCCGTCGCGCGCGGCGCTCTGCCGAGGCCCTTCGAGGGCGAGGCGAGGTTCCAGGCGGATGGCGGCACGCTGCGCATCGCCCTGTCCCGCGGCCAGAAGGGCCCGGCGTCGCGCGCGCCGCATTTCTTCCCCGTCCAGCCCGGCCTGGTGGACCACGCCGCCACGCAGCGCGTCGCGCGCCTCGGCGACTGGACGATCCTCGAGATCCCGCTCCAGCGCGGCGCGCCCCCGCCGCTTGTTCCCGTCGCGGGCGTCCTCGTCGAGGAGGTCGGACGCGCGCACGCCGTCTCCGCGCTCCAGGGCGAGGTGCCACGCGTCCCGCGAGGAGAGCCGCCGCCGCCGATCGCGCAGGCCCTGGTGCTGGCCCTTCTCGGCGGCATCGTCCTCAACCTCATGCCCTGCGTGTTCCCCATCCTGTCGATGAAGGCGCTCGCGCTCGCGGGCCTGCCCGCGGCCGACGCGCGCGGGCGACGGCGCGACGGCGTCGCCTACGCGCTCGGGGTCATGGCGAGCTTCGGCGCGATCGCCGCCGCGATGCTCGCGCTCCGCGAGGCGGGCGCGGAACTCGGCTGGGGCTTCCAGTACCAGTCGCCGGTGTTCGTCGCGGTGGTCGCCTGCGTGATGCTCGCCGTCGCCCTGAACCTCTCGGGCGCCTTCGAGATCCGCCTCTCGGTCTCGACGCGCGCGGCACCCGATGCCTTCCTCGCGGGCATCCTCGCCGTCGTCGTCGCGACCCCCTGCACGGCGCCCTTCATGGCGGCGGCGCTCGGCGCGGCGCTGGCCGCGGATCGCCTGCCGATGGTCGCGATCGTCATGGCGCTCGGCACGGGCTTCGCGCTGCCCTTCCTCGCGGTCTCGCTCGCCCCGGGCATCGCCCGGGTGCTGCCACGGCCGGGGCCCTGGATGTCGACGTTCCGCCAGGCGATGGCCTTCCCGATGTACGCGACGGCGTGCTGGCTGCTCTGGGTCCTCGCCCGCCAGTCCGGGCCCGATGGCCTCGCGCTCGGCCTCGCGGCGCTCCTGCTCACGGGCCTCGCGGCATGGCTCGCCGGCAAGGAGCGCGAAGGCGCCGCGCGGTCGTGGCGCAGCGCGCTCGCGCTGGCCGCGCTCGCCGCCGCGGCGGTCGTCGCCGCGCGCATCGAGCCCGAGGCGCCGCGCCCTGCGCCTGCCAACGCCGCTCCCGCCACCGCGGGCGGCCAGCCCTTCTCCCATGCGCGGCTCGACGCGCTGCGCGGGGAGGGCAGGCCGGTCCTGGTGAACATGACGGCGGCCTGGTGCATCACCTGCCTCTTCAACGAGCGCACCGCGCTCGCCGCGCCAGCCGTCGCCGCGCGCTTCGCGAGCGGCGAGATCGCCTACCTCAAGGGCGACTGGACCAACCGCGATCCCGTCGTGAGCGACTACCTGCGCGGCTTCGGGCGCGCCGGCGTCCCGCTCTATGTCCTCTACCCGCGCGGCGGCGGCGCGCCGGAGATCCTTCCGCAGGTGCTCTCGGAATCGATCCTGCGCGAGGCGTTCGCCCGCTGAGGCTCAGAGGTCGAAGCCCAGCGCCCGCAACTCGAGGCGCAGCGCGCCCGGATCCCGGAAATGGATCGCGTGCATGCCGACGGCGCGCGCGCCCGCGACGTTGGCCGGGGAGTCGTCG
>VGDA01000595.1 GCA_016869915.1 Alphaproteobacteria bacterium | reverse complement strand
GCGGCGATCGAGGGGGCGGGCGACCACGGCGTGCGCTACCTGACCCTGTTCGGCTTCTCGTCCGAGAACTGGCGCCGGCCGGCGGACGAGGTGTCAGACCTCATGGGGCTGCTGCGCCACTACCTGTGCTCGGAGCTCGCCGAGCTGCACGCGAAAGGCGTGCGGCTCAGGGTGGTGGGCGAGCGCGCGCGGTTGCCCCAGGACGTCGTCGCCCTGATCGGGAACGCCGAGGAGACGACGCGCGCGAACGAGCGCCTGCACCTGACCGTCGCGCTGAGCTATGGCGGCCGCGCCGACATCCTCGCCGCCGCGAGGAGGCTGGCCGCCGACGTCGCCGCGGGCAGGATCGCCGCCGATGCCATCGGCGAGGCGGAGTTCTCGGCCCGGCTCTGGACCGCCGGCATCCCCGAGCCCGACCTGCTCATCCGCACCTCGGGCGAGCGCCGGATCAGCAACTTCCTGCTCTGGCAGTCCGCCTACACGGAGTTCCTCTTCGTCGACACGCTCTGGCCGGATTTCGGCAAGCGCGACTTCGCCGCCGCCATCGCCGATTTCCAGCGCCGTGAACGACGCTACGGAACCTCGGGCGGCTGAGCCGTCTCGCGCGACCACGGGTGGCTGGGCCGAGGGCCTGCGCACGCGCACGATCTATGGCGCCCTGATGGCGGCCATCGCCGGGGCGGGCATCCTCCTGGGCGACGTCGCCTTCGCGTTCCTGGTGGCGTTCTGCGCCGCGGCCATGGCCTCCGAATGGACGAGGCTTTCCTCGGCCGGACGGTTCGGCCCGCCGGGATGGCTTGCGGTCGTCGTCCCGCTTGCCTGCGTCGCGCTCGCGCATCTCGACCGGACCGTGGCGGCCCTCGCCCTCGCCGGGGCCGGCGCCGTGGTGGCCCTGGGCATGGCGCGCGCCATGGAGCGCCCGGCGCCCGCCTGGGCGGCCGCGGGCGTCCTCTATGTCGCGCTGCCGGTCGTCGCGCTGGTCTGGCTCAGGGGGCACGACGCGTCGGGCGAGCGCATGATCCTGTGGCTGGTGCTGGCGGTCGCGGCGTCCGACACCGGCGCCTTCTTCGCCGGCCGCCTCATCGGCGGCCCGCTGCTGGCGCCGCGGATCTCGCCGAAGAAGACCTGGGCCGGCCTTGGCGGGGCGGTAGCGGCCAGCGCGTGCGTGGGGATCGCCGTTTCGGCCCTGGACGGGCTGGCGCCGCCGGCCGCCCTGCTGGCGCTGGCCGGCGCCGTCCTGGCCGTTGTCGCGCAGGCCGGGGACCTTGCCGAATCGGCGTTCAAGCGCCACTTCGGCGCGAAGGACGCCAGCGCCCTGATCCCGGGCCATGGCGGGATGATGGACAGGGTAGATGGGCTGGTGGCCGCGGCGGCATGCCTCGCGGTCTTCCAGTGGGCAAGCGCGGGCACCGTCCTGTCCTGGCGGTGACGGCAACCCGGCCGGCACCTGAGGATTGCGACGTAAGTCATTGACGTAGAAGGATCTGAACCGGAAGGGATGCGAGGATGCCGGGAGCCTCGCCCAGCGCCCGAGAACGACTTTCCAACCCATTGGAAGTGAAATGGAATTCCTCTCCATACTGCCCGATTACATCATCCCGTTCCTGATTGTCCTGACGATCCTCGTGTTCGTGCACGAACTCGGCCATTTCTGGGTGGCTCGCAAGGCGGGGGTCCGGGTCGAGGTCTTCTCCGTCGGCTTCGGGCCGGAGATCTTCGGCTGGAACGACCGCCACGGGACGCGCTGGAAGATCGCGTGGCTGCCGCTCGGCGGCTACGTGAAGATGCATGGCGACGCCGACGCCTCGAGCGCTACCGACCACGCCGCGGCGGCGGCGATGCCGCCCGAGGACAGGAGCACGGCCTTCCCGCACAAGAGCCTCGCTTGGCGCGCCGCCATCGTCGCCGCCGGCCCGGCCGCGAACTTCCTCTTCGCGATCCTCGTCTTCGCCTGCCTCTTCGCGGTATCGGGACGGCCCTTCACCCCCCCGGTCGTCGGCTCGACCGTCGAGGGCATGCCCGCCGAGAGGTCGGGACTGAAGGCGGGCGACCGCATCGTTGCCATCGATGGAAGCCGCATCTCGAGGTTCGAGCAGATCCAGCGCACGGTGCTGCTCAACCTCGACCGTCCGCTGGAGATCGAGTACGTCCGCGACGGGGAGCGACTCCGCACGAC
>VGDA01000594.1 GCA_016869915.1 Alphaproteobacteria bacterium | reverse complement strand
CGCGGCATGGCGCGCGGCCTCGGCGGGTGGCACCGCGCCGATGCGCCGCGCGTCGCGCAGCGTGCGCTGCGCGTCCTCCCACGCGCCGGCCCGCGCCTCGAGGCCGAGCAGCGTCGTCTGCACCCATGCCGTCCTCGGGCGCAGCGCGCGTGCGCGGCGCGCGAGCGACAGCGCGGCGGCCTCGTCGCCGGACTTCAGCGCCTGCGAGATCAGGCCGCGCAGGCCGAGGAACTCGGTCTCCGGCTTGGCGAGCATGCGCTCGAAATGCCGCCGCGCCTCCTCCTCGTCGCCGACCAGCTGCGCGGCCTGCGCGGCGAGCAGCATCGTGAGCGGCGGCTCGTCGAGCAGCGCGTCGGCGCGCCGCGCATGGCGCCGCGCGTCCTGCGGGTCGCCCGCGGCGACGGCGACCAGCCCGCTGGTGAGCGCGGCATAGCCGCGGCGCCGGCGGCGGTCGCGACTCCAGCGCCGGAAGCGCCGCGGGCCGGTGACGACGAGGCGCCAGAGCGATGCAAGCGCCACCGCGAGCGCGGCGAGCGCGGCCGCGCCGGCGAGCATCATCCCGAAGGACGTGTCGACGCGCCATCCCTGCCAGGTGATCGAGACCTCGCCGGGCCGGTCGGCGAGCCAGCCCACGGCGAGCATCAGCGCGCCGGCGAGGAGGAGGAAGGCGGCGGCGCGGCGCATCGCGGCTCAGCCCGGCGCGCCGGCGGCGCGCGCAAGCCCGGCGAGCGCATCGTCGAGCGCGGCGCGTGCGCGCGCCTGCGCCAGCCAGGGCGCGAGCACGGGCGCGGCGGGGCCGGCGACGCGCGCGACGAGGTCGATCGCCGCGGCGAGCTCGCCTGCCTGCAGCCGGCGCTCGGCGCGGGCCAGCAGCGCCTCGGCGTCCTCGCCCTCGACCTCGCCGACGCGGCGCACGGCGGCGAGCGCGGAGAGCCGCGACAGCGCGGCCTCCCACCAGCCGGAGGACGGGGCCGTCGCGCGCGCAGCGCGCAGCGCGGCGGCCGCGAGGCCGGGGAAGCGGGCGCGCAGTTCCTCGGGCGGCGGCGGCAAGGCAGCCAGCCGGTCTTCTACTTGCGCAAGCGCGGCCGCGAGGCGCGGCTGGCCTGACGCGAGCGTGCGCAGCGCGGCCCGTTCGGCGCCGGCATCGCCGCCGCGGGCGAGGGCGGCGCGCAGCGCTGCCACCGCCGGGCCGATTCGCGTCGCGCGATCGGCATCCTCGCGGCGCGCCGCGGCGAGGCGTTCCTCGGCGCGACGCTCGTCCGCCAGCCGGGCCTCGGCCTCGCGCGCGCCGGAGAGCCGCGACAGGTCCTCGCGCAGCGCGGCAAGCTCGGTGGCGAGGCGCTGGTTCTCCGCCGCGACCGCCGCGAGCGCGGCGGCATCGGCGCCCGGCTCGCGCGCCGAGCCCGGCGATGGCTGGGCGGCGGCGCGCGCGGCCTCGATCTCCTGGCGCAGCTCGCGCTCGAGCGCCGAGAGGCGCGCACCCTGCGCCGTCGCGGCATCGGAAAGGCGCGCGATCGACGCCTCGATGCGCGCGGCGCGCTCCGCGAGCGCGGGGAGCTCGCGCGGCATGGCGCGCGGCGCGGCAAGCTCGGCCTCCGCGCGGGCGAGGCGCGCGACGAGCGCGTCGTCCAGCCCTGCGCGGCGCGAGGCCTCGTTCGTCGCGTGCACGGCGAGGGCGAGCGCCGCCAGCGCCAAGGACGCGGCGACGGCCGGAAGCAGCCGCAGCGCGCGCGCCGCGATGTTGGCGGACGACGACGGGCCGGGTTCCTGCGCGACCTGCATCTCCTCCTCCGCGCGCGATGTCCCGGCGGCGGGCGCGATCGCCGCGAGCAGGGCATCCTCGTTGGGCGCCGCGGCGACCACGACGCGCCGCCACGCAAGGCCCGAGGCCGCGGCGGCGACCGCCTCGCTCAGCGCGTAGAGGTCGATGCGCGCGGCCGCCGCGCGCAGCCCCGCCGCCTCCACCAGGCCGACGAGGATCGCCGCGCTTCGCGGCGAGAATACGAGCACGCCGTCGATCCCGCCCTGCGCGAAGGCGTCGCGCGCAGCGTCGGAAAGCCGCGGCGACGGCTCGGCGGCGTAGAGCGCCGCCGTCCTGACCTCGAAGCCGCGCGCGGCGAGCCTGCCGGCGAGGTCGCCCGCGACCACCTTGCCCGCGACATGGAGGAGCGGGCCGTCCCCGG
>VGDA01000593.1 GCA_016869915.1 Alphaproteobacteria bacterium | reverse complement strand
CATGGCCCATGTGGATGAGCCCCGACGGGTAGGGAAACATCTCGAGCACGTAGTACTTGGGCTTCGTGCCGCCGCTGTCCGCCGCGGCGAAGCAGCCCGCCGCCTCCCACGCGGCCTGCCACCGCGCCTCGGATTCCTTCACGTTGTAGCGCGCCATCGTCGTTTCCGTGCTGCGAGGACCGACGCAAGCTTTAGGCCAAAGCCCCGGGCTTGGCAAAGCGCCCGCGCGGGGGATCTCAGCCCTTCACCGCGCCGGCGGTGATGGCGCTCACGAGGTGGCGCTCGAGCAGGGCGTAGAGGACCATGACCGGCGCGGCGGCGATCATGGCGGCGGCCATGAGCTCGTTCCACTTCACCCGGTACTCGCCGACCATGTTGGCGATGCCCACGGAGAGCACGAACATCGACGGGTCGGTGGTCAGGACCAGCGCCCGACATAGGCGTTCCAGGAGATGAGGAAGGTGAACAGCGCCACGGCGACCAGCCCCGGCCGCGCCAGCGGCAGGATCAAGCGGAAGAAGGCGGACGGCCGCGAGGCGCCATCGACGATCGCCGCTTCGTCGATCTCGCGCGGGATGGAGCGGAAGAAGCCGATCAGCATCCAGACGCGGAACGGCAGCGCGAAGGACGAGTAGGCGAGGATGAGGGCGAGGTGCGTGTTGAGCGGCCCCAGCTCGGACATCAGCCGGAAGTATGGGGTGATCAGCAGCGCCTCCGGCAGCATCTTCGTGAAGAGCAGGAACACGACCAGCGCGCCCATGCAGACGGCGGCGAGGCTGAAGGCATTGGCGAAGGACAGGTCCAGCTCCGCCACCACGAGGGCAAGGGTGAAGCCGGTGGCGAGGATCGCGAGGAAGCTCGCCTGGCGCAGGATGTTCAGGAGGTTGGCGGAGGCGAGGAAGTTCGGCGCGCTCGCGGCGAAGGCGACGAACAGGACCACCAGCGCGATGCAGGTGCCGTAGGTGCCGATGAAGCCGTCGCCCTCACGCCGCGTCATGCTCCCCCCGCCCGCGCGAGGCGATATTGCCCTCGGCCCCGCCCGCGCCGCCAGAGCCTGGCTCAGCGCGCGCCGGCGCCGGGCAGCGCGGTGAGGAAGCGGGCGTGGCGCGCCTCCATCGCCGCGCGCAGCGCCGGGCGCGGCCGGGAAACGTCCAGGGCGGGCGCCGGAGGCGCGCCGCCGGCGAGCAACAGCGCGCCGCGCAGGCCCGGCTCGGCGATGGCGGGGCGCCGCAGCGCGAGGCCCCAGGCATCGGCCTTGACCTGGCACCAGAGGTCGCTCGCGCCGCCGCCCGCGGCGGCGACGGCCTCTGGGCGCATGCCCGAGGCGGCGAAGCCGCGCTCCAGAACGACGCGGTCGTGGAAGGCGACGCCCTCCATCACGGCGCGCGCCATCGCCCCGCGCGTGGTGCCGCGCCCGAGGCCGTGGAAACCCGCGCGCAGGGCGGGGTTCCAGAACGGGACGCGCTCGCCGTCGGGATAGGGGAGGAAGACGGGCACGTCGCCCGACGGATCAATCGTCGCGGCCTCGGCGGCGACCTCGGCCACGCTCGCGCCGGCGAGGCGGGCGAACCAGTCGAGGCAGGCCCCGCCGGCCTGGCTGGGCCCGCCGAGATGGAAGAGCCCCTCGTCCCAGGCGACGCAGAGCAGGCCCGGCGCCTCGGCCGCGCGCGGCAGGATCAGCCCGTTCACCTCGGTCGTCCCCGAGAGGTTGTAGGCGGCGCCCGCCTCGTGGACGCCGAGGCCGAGCGTCGCGGCCCAGGTGTCCATGGCGCCGACCGCGACGCGCGCCCCAGCGAGCGCGCCCGGCAGGCCCGGGCGCACCTCGCCCAGCCTGTCGGCGGGCGCGCGCAGGGGCGCGAAGAGCCGCTGGTCGATCCCGGCGGCGGCGAAGCGCGCGCCGAGATAGCCGCGCGTGGCGCCGACCAGCGGCGCGTTCGACGCGGGATCCGCCGCCGCGACGCCGGTCAGGCGGAAATTGAGGAAGTCCTTGGGCTGGAGGACCAGCGCGAGGCGCGCGAAGGCCGCGGGCTCGTGGCGGCGCATCCAGTCCAGCCGCGCCAGCGGCGAGAAGGCCGTGACCTCGCCGCGGCCACCGAGCCGCGCGTCGATGCGCGCCGCCTCCTCGACCGCGCGCGCGTCGCGGAGGGTCATCGCCGGGCGCAGCACGGCCCCGGACGCGTCGAGAT
>VGDA01000592.1 GCA_016869915.1 Alphaproteobacteria bacterium | reverse complement strand
AAGAGCGGGAAGTTCTACCGCGCGGTCGGCCAGCTCGGCCGCGCGTTCATGGAGATCGAGGCCGAGGCCTTCTCGCTCGCCGCGTGACGGCGGCGCGCGAGGGCCGGGGCCCTGGACAAGTCAGACGAGGAGGACGAGGCACATGGGCACGAGGAAGGACGACAAGGCAGGCGCCGCCCCCGCGGAGGGGCGCCGCTTCTTCCTGAAGGGCGCGGGCATCGCCGGCGCCGCGGCGGCCGCCACCGTCGCCACGGCTGGCCAGCCGGCCGCCGCCACGGAGAAGCGCGACGAGGCGCGCAAGGCGCGCTACCGCGAGACCGAACATGTCCGTCGCTTCTACGCGACGAACCGCTACTGAGGAGGCGCCGCACATGCTGACCAAGCGCAAGACCGGGGAAGCTTCCCGTTCCCGCCTCGCGGCCGTCGCCGCGGGCATGAGCTCGGGGGTCCTCGACCGCCGCGCGTTCCTCCGCCGCTCCGGCCTCGCCGCCGGCGGCATCGCCGCGATCGGCGCGGTGCAGCTCGGCGCGGTCCGCAAGGCCGAGGCCGGCCCGATGAAGCCGGGCGTGCCCGTCACGCTGCGCAAGAACATCTGCACCCACTGCTCGGTGGGCTGCACGGTGATCGGCGAGATCCAGAACGGCGTGTGGGTCGGCCAGGAGCCGGCCTGGGACAGCCCGATCAACCGCGGCACGCATTGCGCCAAGGGCGCCTCGGTGCGCGAGCTCGTGCACGGCGACCGCCGCATCAAGTACCCGATGAAGCTCGTCAACGGGCAGTGGCAGCGCATCAGCTGGCAGGTCGCGATCAACGAGATCGGCGACAGGATGATGCAGGTCCGCGAGAAGTCCGGCGCCGACAGCGTCTTTCTGCTCGGCTCGGCCAAGTTCTCGAACGAGGGCGCGTATCTCTTCCGCAAGTTCGCCGCCTACTGGGGCACGAACTCGGTCGACCACCAGGCGCGCATCTGCCACTCGACCACCGTCGCGGGCGTCGCGAACACCTGGGGCTACGGCGCCCAGACGAACAGCTACAACGACATCCGCAACGCCAAGACGATGATCATCATGGGCGGCAACCCCGCCGAGGCCCACCCGGTCTCCCTGCAGCACGTGCTGTCGGGCAAGGAGATCAACCGGGCCAACATGATCGTCATCGACCCGCGCATGACGCGCACGGCGGCCCACGCCACCGAGTATGTCCGCATCCGCCCCGGCACCGACATCCCGGTGATGTGGGGCATCATGTGGCACATCTTCAAGAACGGCTGGGAGGACAAGGACTTCATCGCCAAGCGCGTGCACGGCATGGAGCGCGTCCAGGCCGAGGTCGAGAAGTGGACGCCCGAGGAAGTCGAGCGCGTCGCCGGCGTACCGGGCGCGCAGCTGCGCCGCGTCGCGGAGCTTTTCGCGACCCAGAAGCCTGCGACATTGATCTGGTGCATGGGCGCCACGCAGAAGACGGTCGGCACGGCCAATGTCCGCGCCTTCTGCAACCTGCTGCTGGCCACCGGCAATGTCGGCTCCGCTGGCACCGGCGCGAACATCTTCCGCGGCCACTGCAACGTGCAGGGCGCCACGGACATGGGCCTCGATGTCGGCAACCTGCCGCTCTATTACGGCCTGGTCGAGGGCGCGTGGCGTCATTGGTCCCGGGTGTGGGGCGAGGATTACGAGTGGTTGCAGGCGCGTTTCGACGAGGTGCCGGCCAAGGGCGGTCGTCCTGCGCGGACGCGCAAGCAGAACATGGAAACCTCCGGCATCCCGACGACCCGCTGGTTCGACGCGGTGCTTCGTCCGGCGGAAGAGGTCGACCAGCGCGACAACGTCAAGGCGATGGTCGTGTTCGGACACGGTGGCAACACAGTGACCCGCATGCCCGAAGTCGCCAAGGGCTTGTCGCGCCTGGATCTGCTGGTCGTCGCCGACCCGCATCCCACCACCTTCGCGGTGCTGGGCGAGCGCAGGAACAACACGTATCTGCTGCCGATCTGCACCCAGTTCGAAGTCGACGGATCGCGGACGGCCTCCAACCGCTCGATCCAGTGGGGCGAGAAATTCGTCGAGCCGATCTTCGAGTCGCGGAACGACTACGACGTCATCTACATGCTCGCCGAGAAGCTGGGCTTCGCCGATCGGATGTTCCGGAACATCGAGGTCAAGGACAAGAAGCCGGTGGCCGAGTCCGT
>VGDA01000591.1 GCA_016869915.1 Alphaproteobacteria bacterium | reverse complement strand
CTCGATCGCGGAGAGCTGGATCAGCGCGGAGTCGACCATCTCCGCGACCGGCACGGACTCGTTCGCGGCATGGCCCGCGACGCCCGAGCCCGGGCCGATGTTGATGATCTCGATCCCGTCATCGGCGAAGTAGCGGCCATCCGACACGCCGGTGGCGTTGAGGAAGCGCGCCGGCTTGCCGAGGCGCTCGCGGATCGCGGCGGAGAGCGCGGCGATCGCCATGCCGTCCGCGGAGCCCTTGAAGCCGTTGGTGCCGGTCAGGAACTCGCAAGTCCACGAACCCCTGGGCTCGCCCGCGCGGCGCAGCGTGTCCTCGAGCTCGCGATAGGCGGACTTCACGCGCTCGCTCGGCAGCAGGCGGCGGTCGATCTCGACCACGCAGGACGCCGGCACGACGTTCGTGTTGTGGCCGCCGCGGATCATCCCGACATTCATCGTCGAGCGCATCGCGCCGTCCACGCGCGCGGCGATCCTCGGCGCGAGGTCGCGGTCGATCGCCGCCAGCAGGCGCATCATGCGCGCGATCGCGTTGTCGCCGGCGGAGGGGTTGCCCGCATGCGCGGCCTTGCCCCTGGTCGTGATGCGCGCCCAGAAGACGCCGCGCTCCGAGACGATCATCTGGTTCTCGGTCTGCGCGCCCAGGACCAGCGCGTCGGGCTTCACGTGGCCCGCGTCGCGCAGGAACGACATGCCCTCGGGGCCGAGGTTCTCCTCGTCGGCGACGAAGGTGAAGCAGACCTCGCCTCGGCGGGGGCCGCCGCGGCGCGCGATCTCCTCGGCAAGCCAGAGCTGCACCGCCATCGAGCCCTTGCAGTTCCCGGCGCCGAGGCCGAAGACGAGGCCACCCTTCGCGACCGCCTTGTAGGGATCGGTCTTCCAGTCCGCGCGCTCGCCGACGCCGACCGTGTCGACATGGGCGTTGAAGACGATGCGCGGGCTGCCCTTGCCCAGCTTGGCGACGACATTGTCGACGCCCTTGCTGCGCGCCAGCACCTTCGTGCGGTAGCCGGCCTTGCGCAGCCGCGCCGCCGCGTAGCGGCAGATCTCCACGCTCTCGCCCGGCGGGAAGGGCGACGGGATCGCGATCAGGTCGGACAGGATCGACGTCAGCGACCGTGCGAGGGCTTTCTCGTTCATGGGCGTTCGTGCCTTTGCGGTGTTTCAGCGATTGGCGAGCGCGGCGAGCGTGTCGGCGAGGACCCGCGTGCCGTTGGCGAGGTCGCGCGGCGTGGCGTCCTCGGACTCGTTGTGGCTCACGCCCTTCCAGCACGGAACGAAGATCATGCCGGCCGGCGCCACCTTGGCGACGTGCATCGCGTCGTGGCCGGCGCCGGAGATCATGTCGATGTGGCGGAAGCCCAGGGAGGCGGTGGCCTCGCGCACGCGCGCGACCGTCTCCGCGCCGAAGGGCACCGGCGCGACGGTCGTGTATTCCGTGACATCGACCGTGCAGCCGCGGCGCGCGGCTTCCGCCGCGCAGGCCGGCTGGATCGCGTCGCCGAGGCGCTTGAGCGTCGCCGGGTCGGGATGGCGGAGGTCGACGAGGAAATGGACCTTGCTCGGCACCGTGGAGGGCGAGCCCGGGTAGATCTCGAAGCGGCCGACCGTGAAGCGCACGGTGTCCGTCGGGTCGTCCATCACCTTCTCGAGCGCCAGCACCATCGAGGCCGCCGACTTGAGCGCGTCCTTGCGCAGGCGCAGCGGCGTGGTGCCGGAATGCGCCTCCTCGCCATGGACGTCGACGTAGAAGCGGCGCATGCCCTGGATCAGCGTGACCACGCCGATCTCGTTGCCGGTGTTCTCCAGGATCGGCCCCTGCTCGATATGGGCCTCGATGTAGGAATCGATCGGGAAGCCGAGGCGCGGCTCGAGCCGCGCCGGCGCCGCGGCGAGCACCTCGCCGAAGGCCTCGCGCACGGTCTTGCCCTGCGGGTCCTTGCCGTCGAGCAGGGTCCCGAGATCGTAGGCGCCGACGAAGGCGCCGGAGCCCATGCAGCCCGGCTGGAAGCGGTTGCCCTCCTCGTTGGTCCACGCCACCGCCATCACCGGCCGCTTCGTGGCGATGCCGGCGTCGTCGAGCGCCTCAAGCACCTCGAAGGCCGCGAGCACGCCATAGGTGCCGTCGAACCTGCCTCCGGTCGGCTGGCTGTCGAGATGCGAGCCGGAGACCACGGGCCTGGCATCGGGATCGGTGCCT
>VGDA01000590.1 GCA_016869915.1 Alphaproteobacteria bacterium | reverse complement strand
AGGGCGATGGAGGAGATATCAAACGACATCAGGATGCAGGTCGCGACGTTCCTGCGCGCGCGCGCGATCGCGCGACGACGCGCTCAGTAACCCTGCAGCCTCGTCTCGCCGAGGTTCCGGAAGGCCACGCGGAAGACCAGCGACGTATCGGGCGGGTTGTCGCGGTTGCCGGTGAAGCGGCGCTGGAGGTCGGCGCCGAAGAGGAAGCACTCGTCCTCGTAGATCAGCGTCGAGTTCAGCCTGAGCTGGCCCGCGTCCTCGCCGATGGAGCGGGTTTCGCGGAGCTGGAAGCGCCAGTTCTCGTCGATGCGCGTCGTGAGCCGCGTCGAGACCTGCTCGAGGTCCTGGGTCAGTCCCGGGGCGCTGCTGCGCTCGACGAAGGAATAGGAGAACGCCAGGTTCATGGCCTGCGGGCCCAGCTGGATGCCGGCGCTGCTGCGCACAGCCGACAGGTCGCTCTGGTCAAGCTGGAAGCGGTAGCTGGCGCTCACCCACTGCATTGGCGAGACCAGCAGGCGCCCGATCACGTTGGAGGAGTGGTCCGACAGCCCGGAGGAAAGCGGCACGCTGCCATCGCGCTGGAACCGATAGCTCTGGCCGAGGAACGCGGCGACGCGCGCGCCGCCATCGAGGCGTCGTGTATCCGCATTCATTCCATAGGTTACGCGCTGGCCACCCTCTAGCCTGTCGATGCCGCTGAAGCGGTTGCGCCGGAAGAGATTGGTCTCGTCGAGGTCTATGCCGCGCGAATCCTCGTTCGGGTATTCGTCCTGATGGCCGAGCCGTGGCGCGGCGACGACGGAGACGATCGGCTCGACGATCGTCCGGAACGTCTGGTCCTGGCGCATGAAGGGCCAGCGCCAGCCAAGCGACGCCTGCGGGAAGATACGCGTCTCGAGGCCCTCGCTCGTCGGACGGAACCCGTCGTTCAGCGAACCCCGGTCCGAAACGTTGAAGACATCGCCTTGCAACGTGGTGCCAAGTGTCCAGACCTCCCCCGTGGACGCGGTGTAGGGCAGCGTGTAGCCGACGATCCCCGCCGTGCGCTGGGACACCGTACCCTGGGTGCGCGAGATGCCGTAGGAGAACGAACGGAAGTCGAAATAGCCGCCGCGCGAATCCGGCTCCCCGATCCAGCTGTAGTCGAGCGTCGGAAGGACGAGCGGCGCCAGGCTTGGATCATCCTCGACGCGCAGCCCCTGGAACGCATAGGCCTGCGCGCTGGCATAGGACCGTCCGCCGAAGCCCTCGACATAGGCGCGCGAGGTCAGGGTGTTGCGGTCGATGAAGCGGAAGCGGTCGAAGAGCTTGTAGCGCAGCAGGTAGTTGTCGTGGCTGGTCCGGGCGAGGTCGAAGCCCCAGCGCCAGTCGTCGTCGATGTCGAAGCGTCCCGTGCCCGCGAGATGGCTGCGGATGGTTTCCTCGCCCGTGCTGCGATTGCTGTCGTCGTAGATCGTGCCGTTGGTGATCGAGCCGTTGAGCGAGATCGCGCCGGCGGCGAAGCGCTGGCGGTACTCGGCGGCGAGGACCGGGTTTTCCTTGCTGAACAGGATCGGCTCGATGGTCAGGTCCGCCGAAGGCCCGAGCGTCTGGTACCAAGGCTGGGCGTAGAACTGGCCGAGCACGTTCGATGTCCCGAAGGCCGGCGCGAGCAAGCCGCTTTTACGCCTAACTGTCCCGTCGGGATGCTCCAAATAAGGCGTGTAGAACACCGGCACGCCGCCGAGCTCAAGCCAGGCGTCGCGATAGGAGACCGTCGCCTTCTCCTGGTCGTGGGTGGCCCGCGCGGCCTTGAGCTGCCAGAGCGGCGGGCGCGTCGGGTCGTCGCGGCAGAGCTCGCAGGGGCTGTAGACGACCTTGCGCAGCACGGTGGCATTGCCCTCGCTGCGCCGCCCGGCCGCCGCGGCGAGGCGCGACCAGTCGGCGAGCAGGGCGCGGAAGTTCTGGATCGCGCCCTCGCGCAGGTCCTCGGTCAGCTCCGCGTGGTCGGCGTAGATCGCGTCGCCCGTCGCCTCGACCAGGGAGACATTGCCGCTCGCGGTCACGACGTTGCGCCTGCGGTCGAAGGCGATCGTGTCGGCGCGCACGACGCGCCCGCCCTGCACGACCTGGACGTTGCCGCTCGCGGTCACGACGTCGCCGTCGCGGTCGTAGACGACCTGGTCGGCGGAGAAGACCGCGGGGCTGTTCCCGGCCTGCTGGCCGCCCTGCG
>VGDA01000589.1 GCA_016869915.1 Alphaproteobacteria bacterium | reverse complement strand
CGCGCGCTGACCGAGGAGAAGGTCGCTGTCACCTACAACAACTTCTACGAGTTCGGCTCCTCCAAGAACATCTGGGTCGCGGCCCAGAAGCTGCCGATCCGCCCCTGGGAGATCCGCATCGACGGCATGGTCGAGCAGGAGCGCACGGTCGCGATCGACGACCTGCTCAAGGCGATCGCGCTCGAGGAAAGGGTCTACCGGTTCCGCTGCGTCGAGGCCTGGGCAATGACGGTGCCCTGGACCGGCATGCCCATGCGCCGGTTCGTCGAGTTCGCGAAGCCGCTCGCCTCGGCGAAGTACATCCGCATGGAGACCTTCCGGAACCCGGAGGTGGCCTCCGGCCAGCGCGCCGGCTGGTATCCCTGGCCCTATGTCGAGGGCCTGGCGCTGGACGAGGCGACGAACGAACTCTCGATGCTGGCGACCGGGGTCTACGGCAAGCCGCTGCCCCGGCAGATGGGTGCGCCGATCCGGCTCGTCGTGCCGTGGAAATATGGTTTCAAGAACGTGAAGTCGATCGTGCGCTTCACCTTCACGAACCAGCGGCCGAAGAGCTTCTGGGAGGAGCTCCAGGCCGCCGAATACGGGTTCTGGGCCAACGTGAACCCGAAGGTCGCCCACCCGCGCTGGAGCCAGGCGACGGAGGAGCTCATCGGCGAGGGCGGCAACCGCGTGCCGACCCAGCTCTTCAACGGCTACGGGGATTTCGTGGCCGGGCTCTACGCCGCCCGCGAGGGCGAGAAGCTCTGGATGTAGCGGCCCTCCTGCCTCGCTGCGGGGGCGGCGGGACCCCGGTCGCCGGGGAGGCCTGGCGACGGTCCTTCATGCTTCCTTAAAGACGCTCGCGCGATCCTTCCCCGGAGGCGACCGGCTTGCGGTCGCCAGGCTTCCGCCGCACGAGGTCGCCGGGCATCCCGGGACGACGGCGTAGCCGCCTCGAGGGCTCCTGGCCATGGCCGAAGGCACCAGCAGGGATGTCGGGCTCGAGCAGGAGATGCTCGACACGCGCGCGGTCCCGCGCGATCCGCGCGCCGCGCCGCGCGATCGGCGCGACGAGCGCCTCGACAGCCGCATCCAGGGCACGCCCCAGCCGATTGCCGCTTCGAGCGGCGCGGGCCGCGCCTCCGAATATTCCGCCGTCCATCTGGGCGGCCTTGGCGGCGGCCTCGCCTCGCGGCGCGGCGACGCGATCTTCGCCGCCGGGGGCCTCGACGCGGCGCGCGTCGGCGGGGCAGGCAACCGAGCGGGCCAGCTGCTCTCCGGCGACGACGACCCCTCCGGGCTGCGCACCGATGGCGACGCCGTCTCCCAGAGTGGCGGGCAATCCTCGTCCTCGCAGTCGCGCGAAACGCCGACGCTTGGCGACCCGGCGTCCGACGCAGGCGAACCCGCCACGCCGCGCGCGCTCGGCGACCAGCCGCCGCTGCAGGAGCCTAGCCTGCCCCCGGCGCAGGACGACCTGCTCGCCGGGTCCAGCGACGATGGCGGCGCGCGCGGGCGGGGCGAGGCCACGGGCGCGGCGCCGGCCGCGCAGGCGACGCTGCCGCGCAACGACGAGGAGGATCCGCGCCCGGATCCCGCCGACATCCCCAACCTTGCTGTGACGCCGGCCTCGGGCGACGAGGACACGGCGATCACCCTGCGCATCGCCGCCAGTTCCTCCGACCCGGATGGCAGCGAGACGGTGCTCGTCGTCGTCTCCGGGCTTCCGGCGGGCGCCGTCCTGTCGGGCGGCACGGATATCGGGGGCGGCAGGTACCAGTTCACGCCCGCTCAGCTCTCGACCCTCTCGGTGACGCCGCCCGCGGGCAGCGACGTCGCCTTCACGCTGACCGTCGTGGCGACCGCGTTCGAGGTCGACGGATCGACCGCGAGCGCGACGGCGCTGCTCCCCGTGACCATCGTCGCGGTCGCGGACCCGCCGATCGTGACAACCAACCCGGCCTCCGGCAACGAGGACACGGCGATCGCGCTGTCCTTCACCGCCGCCGTCGCCGACATGGACGGCTCGGAGAGCATTTCCTCCTACAGGATCTCCGGCGTGCCGACCGGTTCGGTGCTGTCGGCGGGAACCGACAACCTCGACGGCAGCTGGACCCTGCTGCCCGGGCAGATCGCAGGGCTCACGATCACGCCGCCGTCCAATCGCGAGACCGGCTTCACCCTCACCGTCGCGGCGACCTCGATTGAGGCGGCCAACGGCGCGACCGCGAC
>VGDA01000588.1 GCA_016869915.1 Alphaproteobacteria bacterium | reverse complement strand
GCGGCCTCGACGTCGACCGCGACGCGATGCCCGGTTCCTTCCCCGAGGACGCGATCGGCTTCGCCTCGGCGCGCGGCGCGCGGCTGCTGACCTCGTCCTTCGCCGCGGGCGACGTGCTGTTCTTCGACATGTTCTCGCTGCACGGCTCCTGCGATAATGCGATGCAAGGCGGGCGCGTCCGGCTGTCCTGCGACGTGCGCTGGCAACCCGCCGCGGACGCGCGGGACGAGCGCTGGTTCGGCGATCCGCCGCCGGGCCATGGCGGGCGCGGCTATGGCGGCGTCAATTCTGCCCGGCCGCTGGGCGCGGAATACATCGCGCGGTGATCGCGCGGCGACGAGGGAGAGAACGATGCGTCAACTCGGCGACCTGAAGATCGGCTGCACGGCCGGCGGCACCACTCACCAGGACACGAATATCCCGGACATCACGACCAAGGTGCGCATGGTCAAGGAAGCGGGCGTGTTCGACTTCATCGACCGCACGCCGCCCGACGAGGAATTCCGCGACCTGCTCAGGGCCTCGGAGAAATACGACCTGCCGGTCATCGCCGGCGGCTGGTTCTACACGCTGGGCCGCGACGAGACGCTGTTCGAGCAGAACATCGTGAAGGGCCGCCTGCTCGGCAACAAGGTCCAGAACGTCCAGGTCATGACCAACCACGCCGACGGCCATGTGCTGACGGACGTGGAAGTCGCGGATTTCTACATGCGCGCGCATGATTTCGGCATGCGGCACGGCGTCGTGCCCTGCTTCGAGGTGCATGTGAACATGTGGTCCGAGCATCTCGGCCGCGTCGAGAAGGTCGCCGCGCTGGTCAAGGCGCGCGGCGTGCCCTTCTACATGACGCTCGACCACAGCCATGTGATCTTCAAGATCGACAATCCCGAGGAGCAGAAGGTCCAGAACATGAAGGCGGACGTGGATTCGGGGGCGCTGATCCTCGATCCGTCCAGGCCCGGCAACGTCGCCAAGAAATGGATCGACGCCAATTTCATCCACCACGCCCATGCGCGCGCGGCGGTGCCGGCGAATCCGATCAACATCTGGGCCAAGCATCCCGACGGCCGCTTCGGCCGCGGCATCCAGTATCCGTTCATGAAGCCCAATCCCGGCGAATACGTCGCCGACTGGGACGAGGCGCGGCTGGAGCCGTGGAAGCGCGTCGTGCGCGACCTTCTCGCCCATCACGCGACCCATGCCGAAAGCCCGATCGGGCAGATCTCGTGCGAGCACATCCCGGCCTGCGACTACGGCATGGGCCACAAGTATTCGATCTTCGAGAACAACGTGGCCTGCGCGCGCTGGATGCGCGAGGAATGGGGCAAGGCGCTCGCCGCCGCCAACGCCAACGCAACCAAGCACTGAACGCAGGACAAGGAGACGCCGACATGAAGGTTCGCGCCGCAGTCGCCTACCAGGCCAAGGCCCCGCTGGTCCTCGAGATGATCGACCTCGAGGGACCGAAGGAGGGCGAAGTCCTGGTCGAGGTGAAGGCCACGGGCATCTGCCACACCGACGAGTACACGCTCTCGGGCGCCGACCCGGAGGGACAGTTCCCGGTCGTGCTCGGCCACGAGGGCGCGGGCGTCGTCGTCGATGTCGGCAAGGGCGTGACGTCGCTGAAGAAGGGCGACCACGTGATCCCGCTCTATACGCCGGAATGCCGGCAGTGCAAGACCTGCCTCAGCCGCAAGTCCAACCTCTGCACCTCGATCCGCGCCACCCAGGGCAAGGGCGTGATGCCGGACGGCACGAGCCGCTTCTCCTGCACCGGCAAGCCGGTCCTGCACTACATGGGCTGCTCGACCTTCGCGAACTTCACGGTGCTGCCGGAGATCGCGCTCGCCAAGGTCCGGCCCGACGCGCCCTTCGACAAGGTCTGCTACATCGGCTGCGGCGTGACGACGGGCATCGGGGCGGTGATGAACACCGCCAAGGTCGAGCCCGGCGCCAACGTCGTGGTCTTCGGCCTCGGCGGCATCGGCCTCAACGTCATCCAGGGCGCGCGCCTGGCCGGCGCCGACATGATCGTCGGCGTTGACATCAACCCGGCGCGCGAGGCGATCGCCCGCAAGTTCGGCATGACGCATTTCGTCAACCCGAGCGAGCTCAAGGAGGACGTCGTCGCCCACATCGTCGAGCTGACCAAGGGCGGCGCGGACTATTCCTTCGAGTGCGTGGGCAGCACGAAGCTGATGCGCCAGGCGCTAG
>VGDA01000587.1 GCA_016869915.1 Alphaproteobacteria bacterium | reverse complement strand
AAGACGTGACCCGGGAAAACGCAATCGGCGGCGCGGAAGCGCCGGCGCTGGAAAAGAATTTCGACGCGGCCTCGGCCGAGCGACGCTGGGCCGAGGCCTGGGAACGCCATGGAGCGTTCGCCTGCGGGCGCAAGGACGGGCCGCCCTACGCAATCGTCATCCCGCCGCCCAACGTGACCGGCAGCCTCCACATGGGGCATGCGCTGAACAACACGCTCCAGGACATCCTCGTGCGCTGGCGCAGGATGCGTGGCGCCGACGCGCTCTGGCAGCCAGGCACCGACCACGCGGGGATCGCCACGCAGATGGTCGTCGAGCGCCAACTCGCCGCGAAGGGCATCTCGCTCGCGCGCTCCGGGACCGAGGCCGCGCCGGGATCGACGCTGATCGGCCGCGACGATTTCGTCGCCCGGGTATGGGAGTGGAAGGCCGAGTCGGGCGGGATGATCACCCGCCAGCTCCGCCGCCTCGGCGCCTCGGTCGACTGGGAGCGCGAGCGCTTCACGATGGACGAGGGGCTCTCGGCCGCCGTCCTGCGCGTCTTCGTCGAGCTCTACCGCGAGAAGCTGATCTACCGCGACGCGCGGCTGGTGAACTGGGACCCCAGGCTCCACACCGCGATCTCCGACCTCGAGGTCGAGCAGCGCGAGGTCCGCGGATCGCTCTGGCACGTCGCCTACCCGGTCGAGGGCATGCCCGCCACGACGATCACCGTCGCGACGACCCGCCCGGAGACGATGCTCGGCGACACCGCGATCGCCGTGCATCCGGAGGACGAGCGCTTCGCCGCGCTGGTCGGCCGCCACGCGATTCTCCCGCTGGTCGGGCGCCGCATCCCGATCGTCGCGGACGCCTATTCCGACCCTGCGAAGGGCACGGGGGCGGTGAAGATCACGCCGGCGCACGACTTCAACGACTTCGAGGTCGGCAAGCGCCACGGCCTGCCCGCCATCAACGTTCTGACCGCCGATGCGCGCATCAACGACAACGCGCCGGAGGCCTACCGGGGCCTCGACAGGTTCGAGGCGCGCAAGCGCATCGTGGCCGACCTCGAGGCGCTCGGCGCCCTGGTCAAGGTCGAGCCCCACCTGCACGTGGTCCCGCATGGCGACCGCGGCGGCGTGCCGATCGAGCCCTGGCTGACGACGCAGTGGTACGTCGACGCGCAGCGGCTCGCCGAGCCGGCGATCCGCGCGGTCGAGGAGGGGAGGACGAAGTTCGTCCCGCAGGCCTGGGAGAAGACCTATTTCCACTGGATGCGGAACATCGAGCCGTGGTGCGTCTCGCGCCAGCTCTGGTGGGGCCACCAGGTGCCGGCGTGGTACGGGCCGGACGGCGAGGTGTTCGTCGACTACGACGAGGCGGGCGCGCGGCGCCAGGCGCAGGCGCATTACGGGCGCGACGTCGAGCTTTCGCGCGACCAGGACGTCCTCGATACCTGGTTCTCCTCGGCGCTCTGGCCCTTTTCGACGCTCGGATGGCCCGAGCGCACGCCCGAGCTCGCACGTTACTACCCGACCGACGTGCTGGTGACGGGCCTCGACATCATCTTCTTCTGGGTCGCGCGGATGATGATGATGGGGTTGCACTTCATGAAGGAGGTGCCTTTCCGCACCGTCTACATCCATGCCCTGGTCCGCGACGAGAAGGGGCAGAAGATGTCGAAGTCCAAGGGGAACGTGATCGATCCCCTGGACCTGGTCGACCGCTACGGCGCCGACGCGCTGCGCTTCACCCTCGCGGCCATGGCCGCGCAGGGCCGCGACGTGAAGCTCGCCGAGAGCCGCGTGGAGGGCTACCGCAACTTCGCGACCAAACTCTGGAACGCCGCCCGCTTCTGCCAGATGAATGGCTGCGTCCTGCCCACCGCCTTCGACCCGTCATGGGCGCGCCTGACCGTCAACCGCTGGATCCTCGGTGAGTTGTCCCTAGCGGCGCAGGCCGTCGACGCCTCGCTCGAGGGCTTCCGCTTCAACGACGCCGCGGGCGCCGCCTACCAGTTCGTCTGGGGCACGTTCTGCGACTGGTACCTCGAGTTCACGAAGCCGGTCCTGTCCGGCGGCGACGACGCCGCGAAGGCTGAGACGCGCGCGGTCACCGCCTACGTGATTCGCGAGGTGCTCCGCCTCCTGCACCCGATGATGCCCTTCGTGACCGAGGAACTCTGGGAGAAGCTGGGTCACGGCGCCGCGGGCATGCTCGTCCTCTCGTCCT
>VGDA01000586.1 GCA_016869915.1 Alphaproteobacteria bacterium | reverse complement strand
CTTCCAGGTGGAGGGCGTCGAGGCCGTGCTCGACAACCTCCAGCGCCGCGCGCGCGTCGACGCGATCGCGACCTCGCCCTACGTGATGGCGCCGGCGCCGGACGGCACGGGCGGCCGCGAGCCGCCGATCGACGCTGGCGCGGGAAGCGTGCGCCTGCTCGACCGCCCGCTCTGGGGGCGTCGGGAGCTGTCGGTGCGCACGGCGCCCAGCTTCGTGCCCGACGCCTCGCTCTATCGCGGCCTGCGCTACCAGCCCGCGGCCTCGGACGACCTGACGCGCGCCGAGGGCCATGTCGTGGCGCAGGCGATCCGCGCGGCGAAGGCGCGCGGCATGACCGTGCTCCTGCAGGTCCAGGCCGCGATCCCGCCGGGCTACCGCGTGCAGTTCGGCGGACCGGTCGAGGAGGACAGGCCGCGCCTGCCCGACGGCTCGACGCCGCGCCTGCGCGTCGACAACAACGGCTCGCTGGCGAGCCCGCACCTGCACGACTACGCGCGCGCGATGGTGCGCGACCTCGTGCGCGCCTATCCGGAGGCCGACGGCCTGCGCATCGACTGGCCGGAGTACCCGCCCTATTCGCTCGACGGCGCCTTCTTCGACTTCGGCCCGCATGCGCAGGCGGCGGCCGCGCGCCTCGGCCACGATTTCGAGGCGATGCGCGCGGCGGCCGGGGCGCTGCGCGCGCGCCTGCTCGGCGGCCTCTCCCCCGCCGACCTGACCATGTGGACGGAGCGCGATGGCGGGCGCTTCCGCCTGCTGCAGGCGCTGGTCGACGCGCCGGCGCTGCGCGACTGGCTGGCCTTCAAGGCGGACCTCGCAGCCGGCATCGTCGCCACGTTCCGCGCCGCGCTCGACGAGGCGGCGCCCGGCCGCATGCTCGTGGCGGGCGCGTTCCCGCCGCCGCTTTCGATCCTCTCGGGCTTCTCCTACCGGCGCGCGGGCGCGCAATGCGACGCCGTCATGGCGAAGCTCTTCACGATGCACTGGGCGATGATGGTGCGCGGATGGGGCGACGCGCTGGCCGACGCCAACCCGGCGCTGCGCGGCCATGCCGCGCTGCCACGCACGCTCGCCGCGCTCTTCGACTTCGTCGACGACGCCGGGCATGACCGGCTCGAGGACTGGCGCTATCCCGAGCCCGAGGAAGCGCATCCGGTCGGCGGCCACGCCCAGACGCGCAAGATCCGCAACGCCCAGGCCGAGGCCGGCGAAACGCCCGTCTGGGCGCTTGCGCACGGCTACGGCCCGGTCGCCGACTTCGCGCGCCGCTTCGCGATCGCGCGCGAGGCCGCCTGCGGCCGCGCCTGGGTCAACCGCTACGGATACCTGTCCGACGCGAAGCTCGACGCGATCGGCGCCATCGTCGCGCGAGGGAAACCAGCATGAAGCTCGTCGACATCGTGCCGCGCGTCGTCTGGAAGGAGATGAGCGGGACCCTGCGCAACCCGCGCCTGCGCTGGACGCGCAAGCAGGTGATGCTGGTCTTCGTCGTCGCGGAGGACGGGATCGTCGGCGTCGGCGAGACCTGGAGCGATGGCGGGTCGGCCGAGCCGCTCGTGTCGTTCCTCGAGCACGACCTCAAGCCGCGCCTGGTCGGCCGCGACGTCGACCTCGTCGAGCGCTTCTGGGCCGAGGCGCTCGACATCGCGCTGATCTCGACGCGGCGCAGCCTCACCTGGCAGCTGATGAGCGCGATCGACGTCGCGCTCTGGGACATCAGGGGAAAGCGCGCGCGCATGCCGGTCTGGCGCCTGCTCGGCGGCGATGGCAGGCCGGTCCTGCCCTATGCCTCCGGCGGCCTCTACCGCGACGGCCAGGACGAGGAGGCCTTCGGCATCGAGTATGGCGGCTTCGTGAAGCAGGGCTTCCGCGCCGTGAAGATCAAGGTCGGCGGCGCGCCGGTCGCCGTCGACGCCGCGCGGGTCGCCGCGCTGCGCCGCCATGCCGGGCCGGAGGCGCTGCTGATGGTCGACGCAGTCTCGGCCTGCGACGTGCCGCACGCCATCGCGCTGGCCCGCGCGGTCGCGCCCCACGACGTGGCCTGGTTCGAGCAGCCCCTCGTGCTGGAGGACGTCGCCGGCATGGCGCGGGTGCAGGTCGAGGGCGGCATTCCCGTCTGCGGCAACGAGAACGAGTTCACGCTCGCCGCCTACCGGAGGCTGGTCGAGGCGAACGCGGTCCACTTCGTCCAGTTCGACGTCGCGATCAGCGGC
>VGDA01000585.1 GCA_016869915.1 Alphaproteobacteria bacterium | reverse complement strand
TCGGCGCGAACGCGCTGGACCGTTTCGGCGCGCCTGCCGCGCGGCTCGCCGACGGGATCAGGCGCAACGCGGCGTCCTATCTGCTCGTTCTGCGGCTCGTGCCGCTCTTTCCCTTCTTCCTGGTGAATCTCGTTCCGGCCTTCGTCGGCGTTCGACTTCCGGTCTATGCCGTCACGACCTTCTTCGGGATCATCCCGGGCACGGCCGTGTTCTCGCTTGCGGGCGCCGGGCTCGGCGCCGTGCTCGACCAGGGCGGCGCGCTCACCCCCGGCGCGATCCTGACGCCGGAGATCCTGGCCGGGCTGCTCGGCCTGGCGGCGCTGTCCCTCGCCGCGATACCGCTGCGCAAGCGCTTCGAAACGCGCGCCAAGTGAGGAGAGTGCGATGACGCGATCCGCCCGCCCGCCCGTCCTCGGCCGTCGCACCATGCTCGGCACCGGCATCGCCTGCGCCACGCTCGCGCGCACGGCCGATGCAACGCCGGACCCGGACGCGACCTACGACACGCTCCTCCGGCGCCATGTCGCCGCCGGCGCCGACGGCATCACCCGCGTCGCCTATGGGCGCTGGCGCGCGAGCGGCGCCGATCGTGCGGCGCTCGACGGCGCGATCGCCGCGATGTCCGCGCGGCGACCTTCGGCGATGTCCCGCGCGGAGGCCTACGCGTTCTGGGCCAATCTCTACAACGCCGTCACGCTCAAGGTGGTTCTCGACCGCTACCCGGTCGCCTCGATCCGCGACATCAAGGGCAGTTCCTGGCTCGATCCCAAGGCCTATGCCGGTCCATGGCGCGACCAGCGCGTCAGCGTCGAGGGCCGCGGCCTGTCGCTGGACGACATCGAGCACGCGATCATGCGGCCCGGCTTCAAGGACCCGCGCGTCCACTACGCGGTCAACTGCGCCTCGTATGGCTGTCCCAACCTGATGGCGCGCGCCTGGCGGGCCGAGACGCTCGAGGCGGATCTCGAGGATGCCGCGCGCGCCTATGTCAACCATCCGCGCGGCGTCACGGTCCTGCCCTCCGGCGCGTTGCGCGTGTCGTCGATCTATCGCTGGTTCATCGAGGATTTCGGCGGCACGGACGACGGGGTGCGCGCGCATCTGCGTGCCTATGCCGCGGCCCCGCTGGCCTGCGCCCTCGCAGGCGCGCCCGCGATCGCCGATCACGACTACGACTGGTCGCTGAACAGCGCATGATCCGGCGCGGGCATAGGCGCATGCGCGCGCTTGCGGCGGTCGCGGCGATCGCGGGCGCGCTGCTCGCGGCGGCCCTGACCTGGACCCTGATGACCGTCCCCGGCCCCTGGCGGCTCGACCCCGCGGATCCGCGCGTCTCGCTCGCGGACGTTGAGCGGGAGGTCGCGCGGCGACATCCCGTCCCGGACATCGCCCCCGCGGCGCTCGCCCCCATGCTCGCGGGGGGGAAGGTCGTCCTGTTCGACGTCCGCACGGAGGAGGAGTTCGCGGCCGGGCACCTGCCGGGCGCGATCCGGGTCGAGCCCGGCATGGAAGCAGGGGAGTTCCTCGGGCTGCATCGCGATCGGCTCGGCGTCGCCCCGGTCGTCTTCTACTGCGCCGTCGGCGTGCGTTCGTCACAGATGATGATGCGGACGCTCGAGCGCATCGCGCCCCATGCCACCGGCGGCATCTACAACCTGCGCGGCGGCATCTTCCGCTGGACAGCCGACGGGCGGGCGCTCGTCAGGGGCGACGCGCAGGGGGAGGCGCATCCCTTCGACGCCAATTGGGGACAGTTGCTGAGCAGAAGCATAGCCGCGCCATGACGCCGCCGCCGCACAGGTGGCCCTGCCTTGCGCTGCTGTGCGCGCTCGGCATCGCGGTGGCGACGCAGGTGGCGCTGGCGATTGGCCATGGCGATGCCGCCCTGTCCACGCGCGATCGCTGGACGACGGCGCTCGTCCTCTGGCTGTCGCTGTCGCTGTCCGCTCTGGCGGTGATCGGTGCCGCCTGGGCGATGCGCGACCTGCCCCTCTCCCGCGGGCTCGCCCTTGCGATCGTCCTCGCCGGCATCCTGATGCGCGCGCCGTATTTCGGCGCCGGGCCGATGCTGGAGGACGACCATTTCCGCTATCTGCTCGACGGCGCGATGGTCGCGCGTGGGCTCGACCCCTATGCCGTCGCGCCCGCGTCGCTGGCCCGCGGCGCGCCGGGCGTGCCGCCCGACCTGATCGCGGAAGGCGGCGCGGCGATCACGGC
>VGDA01000584.1 GCA_016869915.1 Alphaproteobacteria bacterium | reverse complement strand
GATCCTGCGAGATGCGGCGGATATCGGCCTCGTTCTCGTAGATCGCCTTGACGATCCTGTACCCCGCTTCGCTGGACACCACCTCCGGACGCGCGCCGAGGATGCCGGAGCAGGACGGCGTCGGCGTCGGCCCGTCGATGATCTTCCATCGGTCCGGGGTCAGGCTGAAGGCGAAGGCGCCCGGATTGCCCTTCGCGGCCTCGTTGATCAGCGCCTCGTCGACCCGCAAGGGCTTGAGCTTCACCGTCGTCTCCAGCTCGTTGACGATCGCGGATGGCCGCCCGTCCACGAGCAGGGAGGCGATGCAGTCGATCGCGCCGGCCTTGAAGCCGTCATAGGTCTCGCGCCAGGAACCGTAGGTCCAGCGGACCTTGTCGTGCAGCCCGGCCTTCTGGAAGAGCTGTCGCCACATGACCGTGGTGATGCCGCCCGCCGGTCCGGGCGACACGCGCTTGCCGACGAGGTCCTCGAGCCGATTGAGCCCCGAATCCGCGCGGACCAGCGGATGCATGTTCCAGACCGCGTAGGACAGCAACTGCACCGGCGTGATCTTCTGCCGGAAAGGCGCCTCGCCATCGCGGGCAGGACCCCAGTCCAGCGACGTGGTCTGCGCGAGGTCGAGCTCCCCGCGCCCGAACAGCGCCATGTTCTCCACCGCGCCCTGCGTCGCGACCGACGCGCCCTTGATGTCGGTGACGCGGTTCACGGTCGAGGCCAGGGCCTCGATGATGACGTAGCCGGTCGACCCGAGGCTGGCGGATCCCCAGCGCAACGGCCTCTCCTGCGCAAGGGCTGGACGCCAGCCGAGGCCGAGGCTGTTGCCCAGGACGAGACCGGTGCCAAGCACGCCCAGGGCGCCGCGGCGCCCGGTCCTGACCTGCGTCGATCCTGCTTCCATGTCGTCCTCCCGCTGTTTCCCGTTGGATCATCGGGAGCGCATGCGGGCCGGTCAAGCGGATGCAGGCCGCGCGGGAGACTGGACAGCCTCTGGCCGGCTCTGGACACTCGGGCCCGTGGCGACGGGGTGGGCACGGGACATTCTTGGACGACGCGCCGCGCCGGCGCCGCGCGTGGGCATGCTCGTCGGCCTTGTCGCGATCGCGATGACCGGCCTTCACGTGTTCCAGACCCAGAGCTTCTGGTTCCCCACCGGCCAGTTCAAGAACATCCACGTCAATCTCGCCGCGATCCTCGTCTTCCTCGCCGCCGCGGAGGCGACCCCGGACGCGCGGCGCTGGACGCGGCACGCGCTCGTCGCCATGGCCTTCGTGGCGGCGGTCCCGCTCGTCTACATCCATGTCGAATACCAGGCGCTGGTCGAGGAGCGCGGATTGTTCCCCGACCCCTCGGACCGGGTCATCGCCCTGCTGATGCTTGCCGTCCTGCTCGCCGCCGCATGGCGCGAATGGGGCTGGATCATTCCCGGCATGGCGATCGCGGGGCTGCTGTATGGCCATTTCGGCGCCGCCTTTCCGGGGCGCCTCTTCTTCCACGCGGGCATCGGGCTCGAACGCCTCGTGGGCTACACGTCGATCCCGGCCTTCAGCGGCCTGCTCGGGTTCCTGACCGAGGAGTCGGCGCGCAGCATCTTCATGTTCATGCTCTTCGCCGGCGTCCTGCAGGCAACCGGCGGCACCGACATGATCATGCGCGTCGCCTTCGCCCTGGTGGGCGGGTGGCGCGCGGGACCTGCCCAGGTGGCGGTCGTCTCGAGCGCGCTGTTCGGCATGATCTCCGGCAGCACCGTCGCCAATGTGGCCGCCCAGGGGCCGCTGACCATCCCGATGATGCGCCGCGTCGGGTTCACGCGCGAGCATGCCGGCGCGATCGAGGCCGTGTCGTCGACCGGCGGCCAGATCACGCCGCCGGTCCTCGGCCTGACGGCCTTCCTGATCGTCGGCATCACCGGCATCCCCTACGCGGACGTGATGGTCGCGACGATCGTCCCGGCCGTGCTGTTCTACCTCTACCTCATGCTCTCGATCCACCTGCGGGCCATCCGCATGGGCATGGCGGGCGGGGGAACGCCGGATCGGCAAGGCCCGGGCATCGCGCGGGATTGCGCCGCGCATGCGCATGTGATCGCGGGGATCTTGCTCCTCTTCGCATGCCTGTCGAGCGACACGATCCCCGCCGGGAGCGCCGCGCTCTATCCATCCGTGCTGATGCTCGCAGGCGAGGCCGCCAAGCGGCTCCACGCCCTCCGGCGCACGCCGATCG
>VGDA01000583.1 GCA_016869915.1 Alphaproteobacteria bacterium | reverse complement strand
CTCGAGCTCGAGGCTGCGTTCGTCGCGCGTCCATGACCCGCGGCCGCGCAGCGCGAGCGCGGGTGCCTCCCCGGCGATGGCCTGCGCGACCTCGAGCCGCGCCACCGCGAGCAGCGCGACATCGATGTCGAGGGGTGGCGACGCCGCGGGCCGGCCTGGCCCCGGATCGCCCGAAGGCGCCGGCAGGCGCAGCAGCGCGATGCGCGCGGCCTCCAGCGAGGAGAGCTCGAGGCGCCGCCGCCACAGCGCGCCGGGCGACCAGGCGACCTCGGCGCGCTCGATCTCCAGCCATGGCCCGTCGCGGTCCGAGACGAGGATGCGCCGCGCGGCGAGGCGCGAGAGCGGGTCGCCCGAGAGGCCCTCGATCGCGAGCGCCGCGTCGCTCCCGCGCGTCGCGCGCTCGGCCAGCGCGGCGAGGCGCGCGCGGCCCCAGTCGCTGTCGAGCGCGAAGGGCAGCGCCAGCAGCGCCGGGGCGCCGAGGAGCGCGAGGAGGAGGAGGGCGAGCCTGCGCATCAGAAGGCCTGCCCGATGCCGACATAGAGCGCGAAGTGGCTGGCGCCGGGCTCTGGCCTGACCGGCAGGCCGAGGTCGAGGCGGATCGCGCCGATCGGCGTGTAGTAGCGCACGCCGCCGCCGACGCCCATGCGCAGGTCGGCCGAGCCCAGCGTGCGCGTGGCCGCGGCGCCGCCGCCATCGGCGAAGATCGCGGCGCCCCAGGTCTCGCCGAAGCGCTGGCGGAACTCGATCGATCCCTCGAGCAGCGACAGCCCGCCCTCGGGCTGGCCGCGGGCATCGTGCGGGCCGATCGACTGGTAGGCATGGCCGCGCACCGATCCGCCGCCGCCGGCATAGAAGCGGCGATCCGCGGGCACGTCGCCGCGCGCGCCGGCGAGGATCGAGCCCGCGGTGGCGCGCAGCGCGAGCACGCTGCGCCCACCCGTGCCGCCGAGGTCGAGATAGGTGCGTGCCGATCCGCGCCCGGAGACGAAGCCGCCTTGCGTGTCGGTGAAGGACTTCGCGGGCACGAGCGCGCCGCCGAGCCGCAGCCCGCGCGTCGGCTCGAGCTTGTCGTCGCTGCTGTCCCACTCGATCGTGCCGGGCATCGAGACCAGCGTGTAGAAGCGCTCGTCGTCGCCCTGCACGACATGCGAGCGCTCGACGAGGCCGCCGAGGCTCGCCAGCAGCTCGCGCGAGACGCGCCTTTCCACCGCCGCGCCGCCGAAGGCCGCGTCGCGGTCGTAGGCGTCGAGACGTTCGCGCACCGCGCCGGCGTCGAGGCGCAGCGACAGGCCCGGCGAGAGCAGGTCCGGCAGGCGCAGCTGCGCGTCGAGGCGGCCGGCGAAGTCCTCGACGCTATTGACGAAGAGATGCGAGAGCTCCGCCGAGAGGCGCAGCTGCTCGCCGCCGCCCAGCAGGTTGCGATGCTGCCAGCGCGCGTTGAGCATGCCGCCCTCGTCGGTCGACCAGGCCGCGCCAAAGGCGATGCTGCGCGGCGGGCGCTCGACGACGTCGACATGCACGGGCACGCGCCCGCTGGCGTCCGCCATCTCGGCGGGGCGCACGCGCACGCTGGAGAAGACGCCGGTCTGCGCCAGCGCGTCGCGGCCCGCGGACAGGCGCCGCGGGTCGAAATCCTCGCCCTCGGCCACGCCGAGCTTGCGGCGCACGAAGCCCGGATCCGCGCGGCCGAGCCCGCCCAGCGAGATCGCGCCGAAGGCCACGCGCGGTCCCGGCTCGGCGACGAAGGCGACGTCCATCGCGCGCGCGTCGTGGTCGACGAGGAGCTCGCGGCGCGCGATCCGCGCGAAGGCATGGCCCTCGGCGCGCAGCGCCTCGCGCAGCGCGTCCTCGGCCGCGAGGATGTCGGCGGCGCGCGCCTGCTGGCCGGGCTCGAGGCGCGCGCGCGCGGCGCTGCCCGCGGGCAGCCCGCCGACCTCGATGCGCCTGACGCGATAGACAGGTCCAGCCGCCACGGTGATGTCGACCGGGACGCGCGCCGCGGGGTCGCCCGCCTCGAGCGCGGCGGCGAGCCCGGCGTCGTGCGCCGGCCGCCCGGCGAGATGGACGTCGACCGTGGCGCCGTAGAAGCCGAGGCTGCGGGCGGCATCCTCCAGCCGCTCCGCGTCCTCGCGCGCGCGGGCGACCAGCGAGAACCCGTCCGCCGCGCCGTCGCGCGAGAGGCGGACGAGCGTCGAGACCGACGACACGGCGCGGTCGAGGCCGTCGTCGCCGCTGCCCGCG
>VGDA01000582.1 GCA_016869915.1 Alphaproteobacteria bacterium | reverse complement strand
AGATGCATGATCTAGCGGGGTTTTCGAATGGTCGGAGCGGCGGGATTTGAACCCACGACCCCCAGTCCCCCAGACTGATGCGCTACCAGGCTGCGCTACGCTCCGACCGGCTCGGATCCCTTGCGGGAAGGCGGCGGACTATACGCAAGCCGCCGCGCGTCATCAACGCCCGGAGGATTTCAGCAGCAGCAATTCCGAGCGGATCGCCTCGAGCTCGCGAACGAGTTCGTCGAGGGCGGAGCGCGCCTCGTCGAGGTCGGATGCGGATGGACCGCCCCGCCCCTTGTCGGGATTGGCCGACGTGGCATCGGCCTCCGCGAGGACCTCGGCGCTCGGCGATGGAACTTCCGCCGCCACGGCCGTCGTGGCGGCCGCGCCCGCCGCGGCCGCGGACTCGGCGCGCTCGCGGGGCGTGTCGCGCAGGAGCTTCTGCACGCCCTTGATCGTGTAGCCCTGCTGGTAGAGCAGGCCGCGGATGCGACGCAGGAGGTCGACATCCTCCGGGCGGTAGTAGCGGCGCCCGCCCGCGCGCTTGAGCGGGCGGATCTGCGTGAAGCGGGTCTCCCAGAACCGCAGGACATGCTGCGGCACGTCGAGCTGGTCGGCGACCTCGCTGATCGTGCGGAACGCGGAGGCCGACTTCGAGGGGCGCGCGCGCTCGAACTCCTCGGGCATGCCCATGCCGATGATCGCGGGAGGGATCTCGCTCACTGGCCTGCGCCCGGCTCGACGGTCACGGGACGTGCGCCGGACTGGCGCGCCTGGGCGCGGTTGACCTTGTTCTTGAGGACGTGCGACGCGCGGAACACCAGGACCTTGCGCGGGAGGATCGGGACTTCCTCGCCGGTCTTCGGGTTGCGGCCGACGCGCTTGCCCTTCTGGCGCACGGAGAAGCTGCCGAAGGAGGAGAGCTTGACCGGTTCGCCTCGCTCGAGGGCGGAGACGACCTCGTTCAGCACGTTCTCCACCAGCGCGGCCGAATCGTTACGCGACAACCCCACCTCCTGGTAGACGGCCTCGGCGAGGTCTGCGCGCGTGACGGTGGGCTGGGACATCGTGCTGCTCTCGGATAGCGTGGCGCGAAGGCTAGCCCCGAGGGAAATGAGCGTCAACGCCGCCGGGCCGTCACCAGCGGATGACGCAGGCGCCCCAGGTCAGCCCGCCGCCGATCGCCTCGAGCAGCACGACGTCGCCGCGCGCGAATCGCCTCTCGCGCGTGGCCTCCCAGAGCGCGAGCGGGATCGACGCCGCCGACGTGTTGGCGTGGCGATCGACCGTCACGACGACGCGCTCCGGCGGCAGCCCCAGCTTGCGCGCCATGCCGTCGATGATCCTGCGATTCGCCTGGTGCGGGACGAGCCAGTCGACCTGCGACGGCGCGAGCGCGTTCGCCGCGAGCGCCTCCTCGACGACGGAGGAGAGCTTCTCGACGGCGTGCCGGAACACCTCGCGGCCATTCATCTTCACGACGCCGACGCGGCCGGGCGTCGAGGACGGCCCGCCATCCGTGTGCAGCGCCTCGTTGAAGCGGCCATCGGCGTGGAGATGCGTAGACAGGATCCCGCGCGGCCTGCCCTGCCCGTCGCGCGGATCGGCCTCGGCGCGCAGCAGCACGGCGCCGGCACCGTCGCCGAAGAGGACGGCCGAGCCGCGGTCGCTCCAGTCGAGCAGGCGGCTGAAGGTCTCGGCGCCGATCACGAGCGCGGTGCGCGCCTGGCCCACGCGCAGGAAGTTGTCGGCGATCGCCATCGCGTAGACGAAGCCGCTGCACACCGCCTGCACGTCGAAGGCGATCCCGGCGACCATGCCGAGCCCCGCCTGCACGCGCGTCGCGGTCGCCGGGAAGGTCTGGTCCGGCGTGGTCGTGGCGACCACGACGAGGTCGACCTCGGACGCGTCGATGCCGGCATCGGCGAGCGCGGCGCGCGAGGCCGCGATCGCGAGGTCGGAGGTGAGCTCGCCGTCGGCCGCGATATAGCGCTGCCTGATGCCCGTCCGCTCGACGATCCAGTCGTCGCTGGTCTCCATCGAGGATTCGAGGTCGCGGTTGGCGACCACCTTCGCGGGCAGGTAGCCCCCGCAGCCGATGACGACCGAGCGCGGTGCCGTGCCGGGGTTCATCCGCCGGCGTCCCCCGGGGCGGCGAGCGCGACGGCCGAGACGACCTTGCCAAGGTCGTCGCGGATCCGGTCGTTGATCCCGTTCGCGACCATGTCGGCGGCGACGCAGATGGCGTTGGCGA
>VGDA01000581.1 GCA_016869915.1 Alphaproteobacteria bacterium | reverse complement strand
CGCCGCGTCTGGTGCCCGAAATGGACGCCCGCTTCGAGCAGCTGGCGCATCGAGAATGCCGGCATGGCCATGGATCTTTATCCTTCTCCGGTTGATCCGCCGCGGACATTGCACCCGGGGGTACCGGGCACCGGAAGCGACGGGCGCCAGGAGCGCCGCACCGCGAGATCCGCGTGTGGGTTGCGTCCGGCAGGACCACCCCACCGTGACGTCACGGGTTCTAGCCAGTCGCCGCCCCCCGCGCAAGGGGCCAGCGCCGGTCCCCAGGGCACCGAGTCCAGGTTAACGGCATTTGGGTTGTAGGATCTGGGCGAGGAAGTCTGGATCCCAGCCGGCGATTTTTCGAGTTGTTTTGATCGATCGCTTTCCCTTGGCGAGGCGCACGGCGTTGATGGCGAAGTGACGGACGACGGCCATGTTGTTGGCGCCGTTGCCGGTTCGCAGGCGCGAACGATCCTCGCCGAAGATGACGTCGAGGACCCAGTGGAGGCTGTTCTCGATGCCCCAGTGGCTGCGCACGGCGGCGGCGCAGCGTGGGGCGTCGAAGGCGGCGGAAGAGATGTAGTAGCGCCGGGTGAGGCTGAGCTTGCCGGCCTGCTCGACGCGCGCTTCGACCAGGGCGATGGCGCGCAAACCGGGGAAGCGCGGCTCGCCGGGATGGCGTCGGTTGGCGGTGAGCCAATCGACTTCGTGACTGACGACGCAGCGGCGGGTTTCGATCCGGCCATGGCCTTTGTCGACCTCGATGTGCTCGTGGGTGGCGGCCAGGGGATCATCGAAGTAGCGCGCGATCTCGTCGTGGAGGGTTGGCTGGTTGGCTTTGACGGCGAGCAGGTAGTCGGCGTTGCGCGCGGTGATGGCGGTGGCGATGGCGGGATTGCAGGCGATGGCGTCGATGGTGACGAGCGCGCCGTCGAGGGTCATGCGATCGAGCAGGTCGGGGATGACGGCGCATTCGTTGTGCTTCTCGTCGACCGACTGCTGGGCGAGCACCAAGCGCTCGTTGGAGGCCCAGACGGAGACGAGGTGCAGCGCGCCGCGCCCGGCGCTGCGATCATGGCTGCGCCGCGAGGTCTTGCCGTCGATGGCGATCAGCGTGGGGGCATCGGGGCGCAGCGCCAAAGCCCAGTCGGTGAAGCAGGCCTGGAACAGGGTCGGATCGATCCGGTTCATCACCGCCCGCAGCCAGTCGGCGCACGGCGTGCCGAAGTGGAACTCGCCGAAGCGCCGCAGAAACGTCAGATGCGACTGGCCCCACGCCGCGATCTCGTCGTAGTCCTCGCAATCGGCGATGGTCCCGGCCACGACCAGAAACAGGACCTCGTCCAGCGGATAGCGGACCTTCTCGGGCTCGCGCGGGTCCTTGATCGTCGCGAAATGCTCCATCAACGCCCGAAGCCGAGACGGGCGGAACGCGGCGTCGAGGTCTGGGTCCATCGGCAGTCACTCCTGGCTCGGATGTGACCGCCTATGAATCACGGAGCCCCTATCGCCGATACAGTTTTCTCAGAAAGTTAACCTGACCTCATTGCCCTGCGCCGGTCCCCCGGTCCCGGAAGCCGGCCGCCCCGGCGGATCGGGAAGACACCGGGCGTCGCCACCCGTGCCGACCCCGCTCGCGACACGCGCTACGCGCGTGAAGGTCCCGACCTGTCGGTTCGGCGCGACGGCCAGGCGCGGAAAGAATTGTCTTGCGCCGAGATCCACGCCACCATGACCGAGATCATGTTCCGACGGCATCTCGTCCTGGGCGCGGCCGCCGCCCTTCATACGCATGGCGCCGCCGCGGGCGCGCCGGCGAACGCCCGGCTCTTCGCCCGGCGCAGCGAAAACCTGCTGGTCCTGCTGCTGGACGAGAAGCCGGTCCATGTCTTCCGCGCCGCCTTCGGCCGCGAGCATGGCCACAAGCAGATCCGCGACGATGCCCGCACGCCGGTCGGCGACTACATGGTCTTTCCGGCACGCCGCTCAGCGCGCTGGAAATGGTTCCACGCGATCGACTATCCCAATGCCCGCGACGTCGCCTCGGGTCGGCGGCGCGGCCTGTCGCGCGAGGCGCTGGGCGACGAGATCGGGATCCACGGCCATGGCGGCTGGCCGCCGACCGATCTCGTGGCGAGCCATGGCATGTCCTGGAACTGGACCGCCGGATGCATCTCGGTGAACGACGTCGAGATCGAGGTCGTCCGCGAGTTCATCGTGCGCCCGATGCCGATCCGGATCGAGGGCTGACGGCCGACGGCGCGCTTCAG
>VGDA01000580.1 GCA_016869915.1 Alphaproteobacteria bacterium | reverse complement strand
ATGTCGCCGATGTCCGACAAGGTCCGCCCGCTGCTCGAGGCGGCGGCGAAGGACTTCGCCGAGAAGAACAACTGGCCGAGGCGCAGCGAGGCCTGCGACAACCGGTCCTGAGGCCGGACGGGGGCCGGCGGCGCGCGCCGCCGGCCCCCGGGTCCTCCACGCCATCAAGGGGGCATCGGGCATGAGCGACGCGGCGACGCCGATCCTCTCGGTGAACAACATCGAGGTCATCTACGACCACGTCATCCTGGTGCTGAAGGGCGTCTCGCTCTCGGTGCCGGAGGGCGGCATCGTCGCGCTGCTCGGCGCCAACGGCGCGGGCAAGACGACGACGCTAAAGGCCGTCTCCAACCTGCTGCGCGCGGAGCGCGGCGACGTCACCAAGGGCTCGATCGAGTACCGCGGCGAGCGCATCGACCGGCTGTCGCCCAACGAGCTAGTGCGCAGGGGCGTCATCCAGGTCATGGAGGGCCGGCACGTCTTCGGCCACCTGTCGGTCGAGGAGAACCTGCTGACCGGCGCCTACACGCGCCGCGACGGCCGGGCCGCCATCGCCCGCGACATGGAGATGGTCTACGCGTATTTCCCGCGCCTGCGCGAGCGCCGGTCCAGCCAGGCGGGCTACACCTCGGGCGGCGAGCAGCAGATGTGCGCCATCGGGCGCGCGCTGATGAGCCGCCCCTCGACGATCCTGCTCGACGAGCCGTCGATGGGCCTCGCCCCGCAGCTGGTCGAGGAGATCTTCGAGATCGTCCACAAGCTCAACGTCGAGCGGAAGGTCAGCTTCCTCCTCGCCGAGCAGAACACCAACATCGCGCTGCGCTACGCCCACTACGGCTACATCCTCGAGAACGGGCGCGTCGTGCTCGACGGCGCCGCCGAGGCGCTGCGCGGCAACGAGGACGTCAAGGAGTTCTACCTCGGCCTCGGCGCCGCGGGCCGCAAGAGCTTCCGCGAGGTCAAGCACTACAAGCGGCGCAAGCGCTGGCTGGCATGAGCGGCCGCGCCGCCACCGCACCGGTGCCGCGGCTGCGCATCGTCCTCGCCCGGGGCGTCGCGATCGGCCCGGGCAAGGTCGACCTGCTCGAGGCGATCGCCGAGACCGGCTCGATCGCCGCCGCGGGGCGGCGCCTGTCGATGAGCTACAAGCGCGCCTGGACGCTGGTCGAGGAACTCAACGCCGCGTTCGCCGGACCGGTGGTCGAGCGCAGCGCCGGCGGCCGCGCGGGCGGCGGCGCCGCGCTCACCGCGCTCGGGCGCGAGGTGGCGCTGCGCTACCGGCGCGTCGAGCAGGCGGCCGCGCGCAGCGCGCGGCGCGAGTTCGCGCGCCTGGCGCGGCCGCCCGCGCGGCGCAGCGCCCGCCCTTGACCGGCCGGCGCCGCGCCGGATAGTCGTTATATCCGATGGAACATAACGCAGCGCGGCGCGCGCTCCTGGCCGCGATGGCGGCGCTCGCCGCCCCGGCCGCGGCGCGCCCGGCGCGCGCGCGGCAGCCGGGCCTCGCGATCGCCGCCGCCTCCAGCCTGCGCCCCGCGCTCGACGAGGTGGCTGCGGCCTTCCGCGCGCGGGACGGGGGCGGGACGGTCGAGATCGCCTACGGCGCGTCGGGCAACCTCGCGCGCCAGGTCGCCGCGGGCGCGCCCTTCCGCGCCTTCCTCGCCGCCGACGAGGCGAGCGTGCTGCAGCTCCACGCGGCCGGGCACGCCGCGGATCGCGGGCGCGTCTACGCCCATGGCAGGCTCGCCCTGGTCGCGCGGCGCGGCGGCGTCGTCGTCGCCGCCGACCCGCGCCTCGAGGGCCTCGTCGCGGCGCTGCGCGCCGGCGTCGTGCGGCGCGTCGCGATCGCCAATCCCGAGCTCGCGCCCTACGGGCTCGCGGCGCGCCAGGCGATGGAGGCGACCGGCGCCTGGCCGCTCGCCGCCGCGCGCATCGCGCTGGGCGAGAACGTCGCGCAGGCCGCGCAGTTCGTCGTCTCCGGCGCCGCCGAGGCCGGCTTCGCCGCGCTGTCGACCGCGCTGACGCCGGGCCTCGATGCGCGCATCGACTTCGCCGTCGTGGAGCCCGGCCTCCACGCGCCGATACGCCATCGCATGGCGCTGGTCGGCGCGGCCGACGCGCGCGCGGGACGGCTGCTCGACTTCGTGCTCGGGGCGGAGGCGCGCGCCATCCTCGCGCGCCATGGCTTCGACCCGCCCGGCGAGGGGGAGTGAGGCCATGGACCTCGCCGCGCTCCTGCTGTCGATGAAGCTCGGC
>VGDA01000579.1 GCA_016869915.1 Alphaproteobacteria bacterium | reverse complement strand
CGGGAACCCGCACCGGCAGATGCACCCGCGTTCCCGGCCTGATGCGGTTGTTGTCCATGTTGCCGCCATGGCGCCCGCAATAGGCGCTGCCGATCGGCGGACCCGCGCTCGCGGTCGCCAGCACGCCGACCATCGGACGGACCGGGAAGCGCAGGCGGTCGAAGGCGATCATCCCGTCCGCCACCTGCACGATCTTCGCCTCGGGCTGGTTGACGAGATTCCGCACGAGGCCGAAATCAGGCTTCACGATCAGGAAGCCGTAATCGTCGAGCGCGATGTCGAGGATGTCGATCGCCAGCGCATCGCCGGGCTCGGCGCCGCGCACGCGGATCGGTCCGGTCGCCGGGTTCGTCTTGGGGAAGGGATCGCGGAAATCCGGCGCCGAGAGCATGACCTCCTCGGCCTTCTTCAGGCGGCCGGTGCGCGCGTCGTGGGTCTCGACCATGATCTCGGCCAGGGGCTCGACTTCGAGCAGCGGCGGGTCGGCGGCATCGATCTTGTACGAGACGCTCTCGCGCCCGAGGTGATGCAGCTTCTGCCGTGTCATCGCGACCTCCATCCGGTGCGCGAGCAACTCTAGGCGCAAGGCCGCCCCTCGGTCGACAGCCGCGCCGCGCGATGCGAGACTCCGCGGCGCGTTCGGACAAGAGGCCTGCCGATGATCGTCGTCCACGAGGCGCGCAAGATCCTGACCATGAACCCGGCGCGACCGGTGGCGTCGCATGTCGCCGTGCGCGACGGCATCGTGCTCGGGGCCGGCACGCACGAGGAACTGGCCGGCTGGGGTCCGCATGCGCTCGACCGCCGCTTCGCGGACAAGGTGCTGATGCCTGGCCTGGTGGAGGGGCATAGCCATGCCTCCGAGGGCACGCTCTGGCACCATGTCTACGTCGGATTCTTCGACCGGCTCGATCCGGAGGGCCGGACATGGCCCGGCGCCACCTCGATCGATGCCATGGTCGCGCGGTTGGCGGCCGCGGAGGCGGCGCTCGCCGATCCGGCGCAGCCGCTTTCGGGCTGGGCCCTCGATCCGATCTATTTCGGCGGCCGCCGCGTGGCGCGCGGCGATCTCGATCGCGTCTCGGCGACGCGGCCGATCGGCGTGATGCATGCCAGCGGCCATATCCTGAACGTCAACAGCAGGGCGCTGGAACTCGCCGGGATGCTGCGCGGCGGCATCGATCATCCCGGCGTCCCGCTGGGCGAGGACGGGCTGCCGACCGGCGAGATGAAGGGACCCGACGCGATGACCCCGGTGGGGCGCCATGTCGGTTTCGAACGCGATCTGCTGTCGGCCGACGAGGAGGGGTTCCGGCGCTTCGGACGGCTCTGCGCGCGCCGCGGCGTGACGACGGCCACCGATCTCGCCAACCCGCTGCCGCCGGCGGCAGCCGACATGATGCTGCGCGTCGCTGGCGAGGAGAGTTTCCCGGCGCGCATCGTGGCGCTGCGCCTCATGCGCGGGATCTCGCCGTCCGAGGTCGTCGCGCATGCCCTCGAACTGCGTGCACGCAGCATCGACCGTCTGCGGTTCGGCATGATCAAGGTCGTCGCGGACGGCTCGATCCAGGGCTTCTCGGCGCGGCTGCGCGCGCCCGGCTACTACAACGGCGCGCCCAACGGTCTGTGGTATGTCGCGCCCGAGGACCTGCGCGAGGTCTACGCGCGCGCGTTGGCGGCCGGCGTGCAGATCCATACCCACACGAACGGCGATCAGGCGACCGAGCTGGCGCTCGACGCGCTGGAACATGCCCTGCGCCTGCATCCCTGGCACGACCACCGCTTCACGCTCCAGCATTGCCAGCTGGCCGATGCGGCGCAGTTCCGGCGCATGAAGGCGCTGGGCATGTGCGTGAACCTGTTTCCCAACCATCATTTCTTCTGGGGCGACCAGCATTACGCGATGACCGTCGGTCCGGAACGGGCGGAGCGCATGAACGCCTGCGCCACCGCGCTGGCGACCGGCGTTCCCCTCGCGATCCATTCCGACGCGCCGGTGACCCCGTTGGGGCCGCTCTTCACGGCGTGGTGCGCGGTCAACCGACGCACGGCGAGCGGCCGGGTCCTTGGCGGCGCCGAGCGCATCGGCGTCGCCGATGCGCTGCGCACGATAACGCTCGGCGCCGCCTGGACGCTGCGGCTGGACGGCGAGATCGGTTCGATCGAATGCGGCAAGCGCGCCGATTTCGCCGTGCTGGAGGACGATCCCGAGACGATCGGCGCGGAGAAGCTGAAGGACGTCCGGATCTGGGGAA
>VGDA01000578.1 GCA_016869915.1 Alphaproteobacteria bacterium | reverse complement strand
GTTGCTCTCGCCTCGCCGGATATGGGCGAGGATGTCGCGCTCCCGCTCGGTCAGGGGCTCGATGGGGCGTGGCGGGTCGCGGGGGACCGCCGGCGCGGCCACGGCGCTCGTGCGCGCCCCGGCCGCGGCGGCGGCGGCGAGCAGCGCCGCGGCCGACATGTACCCCGTCCCGGAGGCGACGATCCCGAGCACGCGGGACACGAGGGCCGGCGATGCGCTCCAGGGCAGCGCCGCGTCGGCGCCGGACCGCAGCAGGCCGAGTTCCTCGGCGCCATCCTCGGTGCGCGCAAGCGCGACGATGCGCAGGCCCGGCGCCTGGACGCGCAGCTGCGCCATGCCGCCGCCAGGCTCGAGGCCCTGGAGGCCGCGATCGAGCAGCAGCAGCGGCGCCGGCCGCATGTCGCGCAGGCGCGCGCGCAGCGCGGGCTGGGAGGTCACGATCTCCGCCTCCGGCCGGTCGCCCGCCTCGTCGGCGAGGCGGCGCGGGAGCGAGGCCGCGACCGCTGGGTGGTTGGCGGCGACGACGAGGCGTGGCCTGTCCTTCATGAGATCCCCCGGACGGAACATGGAACCCGCGCGAGTTAAGAGCGCGATCCTGCCCCCCGCTTGAGGCGGATCAACTCTGCGACGATCCGCGCGCCGACGCGGCGATCTCCGACTTCCCCGATACCGTCCGGATGGCAGGGCTCCGCGCGCGCTTCGGCTCGCCGCCCGCGCCTGGCTGATCAGGCCGCGGCCACGGCATCCGCGCGCAGGATCGTGCCACCCGCGCCTTGCGCGCCCGGCGCGAGCGCGCGCGCGAGCAGGCGCTCCGGCCTTTCACCGGGCATGTCGAAGCCGAGCGGCGCGGCCGGCACGAAGCCGAACTGCCCGTAATAGGCGACCTCGCCGACGAGGAGCACCAGCGCATGGCCGGCGGCGCCGGCGGCCTTCAGGCCGACATGCATCAGCGCGCGCCCCGCGCCCATGCCCCTGAGCACCGGCTCGACCGCGAGCGGCCCGAGCAGCAGGGCCTCGCGCAGCGGCGACGACGGCGCCGCGACCAGGATGGGCCAGAAGCGCAGCGTTCCGGCCAGGCCCCCGGCAGGATCGAGCGCGACCAGGCGCAGCGAACTCTCGCTCTCGATGCCGGCGCGGAAGGAATGGGAACGCTTGCGGCGGCGATCGGCGCCGAAGGCGCGGTCGAGCAGTTCCTCGATGGCGGAGGCGTCACCGTCGCGCTCGGCGACGATGCGGAAGCCCGTGGGCGATGTCATGGCGGATGTCTCGGGGCGGATGCGCGGGAAGCGGACTGCCGGCGCGCCGCCGGGCGGCGGCCGGGGCGATGCCGGCGCGACGGCTCGAGAACGCCCTGCCGCGCCTCAGCGCGCGGCCACGATTCCCTCGCCGCCACGGGCGTGGCGGGCGCATCGTCGTCGCGCGGGGAAACGGACCTTCATCGCCGCGGAAGATGTATAGGCACGCCGCCGCTGTCAACGCGCGCCAGCGCGGAGGCCGAGCACGTGGAGTTCCTGCGCGCGCGTCTCGATCGCGCCTTCGCGCGCCGCGCGCACCCGCGCGATCGCCTCGCCAGGCTCCGCGCCGAAGGCGACGGCAATGCGCGCGGCGATCGTCCCCGTGCGGCCGCGGCCGCCGACGCAGTGGATCGCGACGCGCCTGCCGCCCGACAGCGCTGCGAGCACGCCGCCGCCATGGGCGCGCCAGCCGCGCTCGAAGGCCTCGCCCGGTGGCTGCATGTCGCCGATCGGGAGATGCAGCCAGGCGAAGCGCCGCGCGGCCGCGCGGCGCGCGAAGCCGGGCACGCCGTAGCGCGCGAACTCCTCCTCCTCGACGAGCGTGAGGAGCAGCGCCGCGCCCCACGTCTCGATCGCCGCGAGATCCGCGTCGAGGTCGCGGCCCCAGGCGCGCCCGGCATCGTCGATGCCGCGCCGCCCGGGCAGGTGGCACATGCCGATCGCGCCGGCGCCCGCGGCGACGTGCATCTCGTCGATGCGCAGCGCGCCGCCTCGCGCGCCATCCTCGCTGTCCATCCATTCCCCGGCCCGCGCCGCGAGGAGCCCCGTGCGGCGCGCGGAGGGAGGTAGCACGCGCGCCGCCGTCGCCGCTATGCTGCGTCCCGGGGTCCATCGAATGTCCATCTGGCACAAGCTCGTCGCCGGTTTCCGGGCGATGTTCTCGGCGGCCATTCGCAGGCCGCCGGAGCGCGACGTGGCGTTCGCGGTCGCGGTGATCGCGCTGTCCGCGAAGATGGCGAAG
>VGDA01000577.1 GCA_016869915.1 Alphaproteobacteria bacterium | reverse complement strand
GGCCTGTTCGATCGCGTGCTGGTCTTCGCCGAGGGGCGCCTCGTCGAGGACCGCGCCGAGCCGCCGCGTACCCAGCCCCCCGGCGCCCAGACAACGACCCAAGGATCGTAGAAGCGATGTCGCTCCTGGAAGAAGTCGAGATCCTCCGCCGCATCCCGCTCTTCGCGCGCATGGAACCGGCGCGGCTCAAGCTGCTCGCCTTCACGAGCCAGCGGCTCTCCTTCGAGGCGGGGCAGGCGCTCTTCCACCAGGGGGAGGCGGGCGACTCCGCCTACATCGTGATCGAGGGCGACGCCGACGTGTCGATCGACTCGCCCGGCGGGCCGATCGTCGTGGCGACGCTCGGCAGGCACGCGATCGTCGGCGAGATCGCGATCCTCTGCGACGTGCCGCGCACCGCGACCGTCACCGCGCGGTCGCCGCTGCTGACGCTGCGCATCGACAAGGAGACGTTCTTCCGCCTCGTGAACGAGTTCCCGCAGATGGCGTGGAGATCATGCGCGAGCTCGCGCATCGCCTCGAGAAGACCAACCAGCAGCTCCGCCGCCGCCGCCGCCGCCGCGCGCGGCCGCTGAGCCGGCGCGACGCCTTGTCCCGGCTCGACAGCTTCATCCGCAGGCTCGAGGCGCAGCGCCTCTGCCTCGACTGGGCGACGGCGCGCATCGCCAACACCCCGGGGGTCGTCCTCGAGCTTGGCCTCGGCAATGGCCGCACCTACGACCATCTCGCGAGCCGGCTCGGCCCGGGGCGGGAGATCCATGCCTTCGACCGCCAGATCGCCGCGCATCCCGGCTGCGTGCCGTCTGCCGGTCGCCTCGTGCTCGGCGAGCTGCGCGAGACCCTGCCGCGCTTCGCCGCGCGCGGCCTCGCCGTCGCGATGATCCATGCCGACCTCGGCTCGGGCGACAGCGCGGCGACGGCCGCGCAGGCGACGTGGCTGGGGCCCGAGATCGCCGCCGCCGCGTCGCCCGGATGCCTCGTCCTGTCCGACCAGGCCCTCGCCGATCCGCGCCTCGCGCCCCTGCCGCTGCCCGACGGCGTGCCGGCGGGGCGCTACTTCGCCTACCTGCGCGGCTGAGCGATGTCGACGACCACGGGGACGTGGTCGGAGCCCTGCGGCCAGTCGCGCGCCCCCTTGAGCACCCAGGCCGAGGCGAGCCGCTCCGCGAGCGGCTTCGACAGCCACACATGGTCGAGCCGGCGCCCGCGATCCGAGCCGCGCCAGTCGCGGTTGCGGTAGCTCCACCAGGTGTAGACGCGCCGCGGCTCGGGATGGAGCCGGCGCACGGCGTCGACCCAGCCATGGGCGGAGAGGATCGCGTCGAAGCGCTTGGTCTCGGCCGGCGTGTGGCTCACCACGTCCAGCAACTGGCGATGCGACCAGACGTCGTTCTCGAGCGGCGCCACGTTGAGGTCGCCGACGAGGATGCGCCGCGCCGCCCTGTCGACGCCGCCCCAGTCCCCGGCGAGCTCGTCGAGGAAGGCGAGCTTGTGCGCGAATTTCTCGTTCCGGGCCGGGTCCGGCACGTCGCCCCCGGCAGGCACGTAGACGCAATGAAGCTCGATGCCGCCCGGAAGCGTCGCCTCGACATGGCGCGAATCCTCCTTGCCCGCCCAGAGCCGGCGTCCGCGCGCGTCGAGCGCTAGGCGCGACAGGATCGCGACGCCGTTGTAGCCCTTGTCGCCCTGGAAATGCTGGTGCGGGTAGCCCATGGCCGCGATGGCTTCGGCCGGGAAGACGTCGTTGGTCGCCTTGGTCTCCTGGAGGCAGATGACGTCGGCGTCGGTCTCCGTCGCGAGGCGCTGCAGCAGGCCTATGCGCAGGCGCACCGAGTTGATGTTCCAGGTGGCGATGCGGATCGCGCCGCGCGGGCGCGGCGGCAGGCTTGCCTCGACATAGGGCATGGGATCTCCGGAGGTCATGCCCAGCTTCTGGACAGCGCGCGTCGAAGGGTCAAGGACGCTCGCGCCGCGCGGCGCCGATCGAGAGCTTTTCGAGGAGAGGCCCCCAAGGGGGGCGCCCGGCCGGGGGGGGGGAGGTGGCCGGGCGCCGGAAGCTCCTTTGGGGAGCCCGGGAAGCATCAGGGGGGAGCTTCCCGGACAATCGGCGAACCGATCGTTTCAAAGCGCGAAATAGGTTCCGACGCTTCAGGTGTCAAGCGTCCGGGCGGCGTAATTTTTCAAGGAGGAAGGCGGAGAACTCCTCGGGGGCCTCGAAGGGCCAGAGATGCCCGCGTCCGGCGACGGTCCGGAACTCGA
>VGDA01000576.1 GCA_016869915.1 Alphaproteobacteria bacterium | reverse complement strand
GAGAATAGCGGCCCTCGAGGCGCCCCTCGGCGCCGTTGATGATCACTTCAGGCATAGGTCCGAAACCGCAGGAAGACGGCGCGTCGCCCGTCGGATACCCGATGCCGCGCGTAGGTCAACTCCCCCATGAAGGTTGGCATATTGTTGGGGCTTTCTTGACCGGATTACTCGGGCAACTATATCCTTGGAAGCCACTGGCTGGGAAGATCGATCGCCCGGGTCGCGGAAATTCCCGCGGCCCAGAAGGCGCCGGAAGGTAGGAAGCTATGTTGCCGGATTGCAAGGATTTTCGGCCTCTGCCGCAAATCCGGACCGAGAGCTCTTCCCGCCGCGGGTGCCTGGGGCGGCGGCTTCGCGCGCGGCGTCCGGTGCCGGGTCCGCTGGACGCGGCGAGACCGAGGGCAGCGAAGGGAGATGGATCGTGAAGCTCAGCACCAAGGGCCGCTACGCGGTGATGGCGATGGTCGATCTTGCGACCCACAGCAAGGGGCAGCCGGTGGCGCTGGCGGACATCGCCGAGCGCCAGGAGATCTCGCTCTCCTATCTCGAGCAGCTCTTCGCGAAGCTGCGCCGCGGCGGGCTCGTGCGCTCCGTGCGCGGCCCCGGCGGCGGCTACCTCCCCGCCCATCCGATCGCCGAGACGCGGGTCGCCGATATCATCCTCGCGGTCGACGAGCCGATCCACGCGACGCGCTGCGCCCCGGGCTCGCCGTCGGGCTGCAGGCAGAATCGCAGCCGTTGCCTGACCCACGACCTCTGGGAGGAGCTGGGCAACCAGATCCACCTCTACCTCAGCTCGGTCACCATCGCGGACGTGATCGCGCGACGCATCCTCGGCACCAGCCAGGTGATCGTGCACGAGCCCGAGGCGCCCCTGGCCGCTCAGGCGGCGGGCTGACCCGCCGGAACGACGCCGCATGCCCCCCGTGAGCTACCTCGACTGGAATGCCGGCGCGCCGATGCGGTCCCGGGCGCGCGCGGCGCTGCTCGCGGCGCTCGAGCGCGCCGGCAACCCGTCCTCGGTGCACGGTCCGGGGCGCGAGGCACGCAGGCTCGTCGAGGACGCCCGCGCCGCGGTCGGGGCTCTCGTCGGCGCGCCTGCCCGCTCGGTGGTCTTCACCTCCGGGGGCACCGAGGCCAACGCGCTCGCGCTATGCGGCCTCGCGCTGCCCGTGGCCGTCTCCGCGGTCGAGCATGCCTCGGTCCTCGACGCGCGCGACGACGCGATCCGCCTGCCGGTCGATGGCGACGGCATCGTGTCCCTGCCGGCGCTCGCCGCGCTCCTCGCAGGGCGCGGGCCGATGCTCGTCTCGGTCATGGCCGCCAACAACGAGACCGGGGTGGTGCAACCGCTGCGCGACGTCGCCGACCTCGTCCATGCGCATGGCGGCCTGCTCCATTGCGACGCCGTGCAGGCTGCCGGGCGCATCCCCCTCGACATGCGCGCGCTCGGCATCGACCTCCTTTCCCTTTCCGCGCACAAGATCGGCGGCCCGCAGGGAGCCGGCGCGCTCGTGCTCGCGGACCAAGGGGGACTGCGCGCGATGCTGCGCGGCGGCGGCCAGGAGGGCGGGCTGCGCGCGGGCACCGAGAACGTCGCGGGCATATCCGCCTTCGGGGCTGCCGCGCGCGAGGCTGGCGCCGAGGCGGCGGGCTTCGCCGCGCTGGCCGCCTTGCGCGACGGCCTCGTGGGCGCCTGCCGCGCGGCCGCGCCGGAGACGGTGGCGATCGCCGCGCGCGCCCCGCGGATCGCCAATACCGCCTGCCTCTCGCTGCCCGGCGCCGAGGCGGCGACCATCGTCATGGCGATGGACCTCGCCGGCTTCGCGATCAGCGCCGGGGCGGCCTGCTCCTCCGGCAAGGTCCGTCCGTCGCATGTCCTAGCGGCCATGGGCCTCGCGCCGGAGATCCGGTCCGGCGCCGTGCGCGTGAGCCTCGGGCCCGCCATCTCGCTCGACGAGGCCGGGCGCTTCGCAGGCGAATGGGGACGCATCGCCGCCCGCGTGCGCGACGCCCGCGCGGCGGCCTGAACCAGACCCGTACGACACCCGAACCTACAAGGACGAGCATCGACATGACCGGCACGGCACAGAAGGACGAGAGGCGCGCGGGCACCAACGAGCCCCGGCCCATTTACCTCGACTACCAGGCCACCACGCCGATGGATCCGCGCGTGCTCGAGGCCATGATGCCGTACTTCACGGAGCGCTTCGGCAACCCGCATAGCCGCAACCACCTGCATGGCTGGGAGGCGGAGGAG
>VGDA01000575.1 GCA_016869915.1 Alphaproteobacteria bacterium | reverse complement strand
GCCCGTCTCGCCAGCATCCCACCTCCGCCTGGAAGGACGGGAAGTCTAGGGCGACCGCGCGGCGCGCGACAATGCGCGAGGCCGCGCCCTCAGGACTTCGCGAGCAGCGCCTCGACGGCGGAGACGATCTCGCGCGCGTCGGGCTTGACGCGGCTCGGCCACGCGCCGGCCAGCGTGCCGTCGGGCGCCACGAGGTACTTGTGGAAGTTCCAGCGCGGCGCGCCGGCCTCGCCGAGCTCCGCGGCCACCCAGCGATAGAAGGGATGCGCCGCCGCGCCGACCACGACCTGCTTGTCCGCGAGCGGGAAGGAGACGTCGAAGGTCTCGCAGAACTGGCGGATCTCCGCCGCCTTGCCCGGCTCCTGCTGGCCGAAGTCGTTCGACGGCACGCCGAGCACGACGAGGCCGCGGTCGCGGTAGCGCCGCCACACCGCCTCCAGCTCGCGGTACTGCGAGGTGTAGCCGCAGAACGAGGCGGTGTTCACGACCAGCACGGGCCTGCCGGCCCAGGCCTTCATCGCCAGCTCGCCGCCCTCGATGGCGGGGAAGGCGAAGTCATGGGCGCTCATCGATGTCTTCCTTTCCCTGGGCGTGGTCCTGGCGGCGGCGTCGCGGCCGAGCGCGGCGAACGCGGCCGCCGCCGCGCCCAGCGCGAGGAAGAGCCGCCGCGGCAGCGCATGGCGCAGCACGACGCGTCGCCAGCCCGTGAGACCATCCTCAGCCATAGCGCTCCTCCTTCCACGGGTCGCCGCGCATGTGGTAGCCGCGGACCTCCCAGAATCCAGGGCTGTCCTCGGCGACGAAGCTGAGCTTCGTCAGCCATTTCGCGCTCTTCCAGAAATAGAGCCGCGGCAGCACGAGGCGCACCGGCCCGCCATGCTCGCGCGTGATGTCCTGGCCCTCCCAGCGATGGGCGAGCAGCACGTCCTCGCCCGCGAAGTCGGCGAGCGGCAGGTTGGTCGTGTAGCCGTCATAGGAGGTCTGGATCACGAAGCGCGCCCCGGGCAGCGGCTTCGCGCGCGCCAGCAGCTCGCGCGTCGCGACGCCGTTCCACGTATTGTCGAAGCGCGACCATTGCGTGACGCAATGGATGTCCGACTTCGCCTCGACCTGCGGCAGGGCCATGAAGGCGTCGAAGTCGAGCACCATCGGGTTCTCGACCAGGCCCTCGACCTCGAGCTTCCAGTTGGCGCGGCCCACCTCCGGCTGGATGCCGAGGTCGAGCACGGGCCAGTTCCTGACCTCGCGCTGGCCGGGCGGCAGGCGCTGCGCCGGCGGCGCCTGCTCGCCGGTGAGAAGCCTGCCCTCGCGCGCCCATTTCTGCTTGGTGTCGACCAGCTTGGCCATCACCCGCCCGAGCACGCCGCCATCCTCGCCCATCGCCGGACTCCCCGATCTTGCGGCGCGCAATATAGGCGGGCGCGCGGCTTTGTCGCGGGGGGAGGCGGCGCGCGTCATCGGGCGCTGGAAAGACGCCGCGCGATGGGCGATAGGAATGCACGACCCCGCGAGACGTCAGGCAGGACGCCATGCTCCATCCCGAAACGCCCCCGGCCGCCCGCGCGCTCGGCCTCGCGGGCCTCGTCCCGTTCTGGGTCGCGGCGCTCGCGGTCGTCCTCGCCGAGGGCGAGGTCGAGGAAGCGGCGCTGCGCGCGCAGGTCGCCTATGGCGCGGTCATCCTGACCTTCCTCGGCGGCGTGCACTGGGGCCTCGCGCTGCGCGCGCCGCACGAGACCGGCTGGGCGCGGCTCGGCTGGGGCGTCGCGCCCTCGCTGCTCGGCTGGATCGCGCTGCTGATGGCGCCGCGCCCGGCGCTGGCGCTGCTCGCCGCGGCGCTCGCCGCCTCGCTCTTCGTCGACCTGCGCAGCCTCGGCGCGGGCGTCTCGGCGGCCTGGTACCTGCCGCTGCGCCGGCTGCTCACGGCCGCCGCGGTGGCGAGCCTCGCGCTCTCGCTGCTGGTGGCCTGAAGCCCTCGCCCGCGCCCATGCCCGCGCGTCGGCGCGCCGGCTCACGCCTCGCGGCGCCAGGTCGCGCGCAGGAAATGCCCGGCCTCGTCGTAATGTGTCTCGAGCTCGCCCTTGTAGGCGTCGACGAGCGCATGGCCGATGCGCCGCAGCAGGTGGATGCCGGTCGTGCGGATCACCTCGGCATCGCCCGCCTCCTCCACGTCCATGATCCGCTGCAGCGGATGCTCGGAGCGCTCGCGCGATTCGGTGTTGCGCGCCAGCGCCAGGATCTCGTCGCGATGGCGCACCGCGAAGCC
>VGDA01000574.1 GCA_016869915.1 Alphaproteobacteria bacterium | reverse complement strand
TCACGGCCTTCCCGAGCGCCTCGGCCATGGCGTCCGCCGCCGGGCGCATCAGCGCGCAGTGGAACGGCGCGGAGACCGGGAGCAGGATCGCGCGCTTCGCGCCCCTGGCCTTGGCGACCTCGAGCGCGCGCTCGACCGCCGCCTTCGCGCCGCTGACCACGACCTGGCCGGGGGCGTTGTCGTTGGCGCAGTCGCAGACGTCGCCCTGCGCGGCCTCGCGGGCCACCTCCTGGGCGGCGGGCAGGTCGAGCCCGAGCAGGGCCGCCATGGCGCCCTCGCCCACCGGCACGGCGCGCTGCATCGCATCGCCGCGAAGGCGCAGCAGCCGCGCGGCGTCGGACAGCCGCAGGGCGCCGGCCGCGGCCAGCGCGGAGTACTCGCCCAGCGAATGGCCGGCGACATGCGAGGCCATCGCCGGCAGGGCGAGGCGGAACTCCTGCTCGAGGACCCGCGCCACGGCGACCGAGACCGCCATCAGGGCCGGCTGCGCGTTCGCCGTCAGGACGAGGTCGCCGTCCGGCCCCTCGAACATCAGGCGCGAGAGCTTCTGGCCGAGCGCGTCGTCGACCTCCTCGAAGACGAGGCGGGCGGCGGCGAAGGCCTCGGCGAGGGGCTTGCCCATGCCGACGGCCTGCGAGCCCTGGCCGGGGAATACGAAAGCGCGCGTCATGGTCCGGGAGCCTCCCTGGAACTGGTCGGGCGCCCGGTTACGTCCCCCCCGGCACGACTGTCAACTGCCGGCTGGGGCGGGATCGCCGCGAAAACTTGCGCTCACGCATCGCCCCCGTGTACAACGCGCCCCTTCGATCCGGCCGGGAGAAATCCGGCCGGTCTCCTTGCCGGCACCTGCCGGCTAGGGCCGCGCGGCTCCCCGGAGCGGCGGTCCGTCGAACAGCCAGAAGGAGCCGTGCTTCCATGCCGTTCTACGAGAACGTGTTCATCTCGCGCCAGGACGTGTCCGCGACCCAGGTCGAGACGCTGAGCGAGCAATTCGCCACCATCGTCAAGGACCATGGCGGCGAGGTCACCAAGCGCGAGTACTGGGGCCTTCGCAACCTCGCGTTCCGCATCAAGAAGAACCGCAAGGGCCACTACGTCCTCATGAACATCTCGGCGCCGCCCGCGGCGATCGCCGAGATGGAGCGCAACATGCGCATCAACGAGGACGTCCTGCGCCACATGACGGTCAGGGTGGAGGCCCTCGAGGAGGGCCCGTCCTCGATGATGCAGCGTCGCGACGAGCGCGAGGGCCGCGAAGGCCGCCGCAGCCGCGACTACGAGCAGCGCGATGGAGGCGAGGCATGACGGCTGGTTACGAAGGCCGCGAGGCCGAGGGCCGCGAGGGCGGTCGCGAGGGCCGCGAGGGCGGTCGCGACCGCGACGGCCGCGGCGGCGGCGGGCGGCGCCCGTTCTTCCGCCGGCGCAAATCCTGCCCGTTCTCCGGCCCGAACGCGCCGAAGATCGACTACAAGGACGTGAAGCTCCTGCAGCGCTTCCTCTCGGAGCGCGGCAAGATCGTCCCGTCCCGCATCACGGCGGTGTCCACGAAGAAGCAGCGCGAGCTCGCCCAGGCGATCAAGCGCGCCCGCTTCATCGGGCTGCTGCCCTACCTGCTCGGCTGAAGGCCCCGGGGCCGGCCTTCCGCGGATGGAAGGCCGGCCTTGCGGCGCCCCCGCCCGACCGTCATGAACGCCCGCGAACTTATAGTCTCGATCGCCGCAGGGGCCGCCGCCGCGGCGCTCACCCTGTCCGCGCTCTCGGCGAACGTCGGGGGAGTGCTGCTGTCGAGCCTCGCGCAGCTGCCGATCTTCCTGGTCGGCCTGTCGCTGGGCACGCAGGCGGCCGCGATCGCGGTCGCGGGCAGCGTCGCCGCGGCGGCCATCCTGGTGCGCTTCGAGTTCGGCCTCGCCTTCGGGCTCGCCGTCGGGCTTCCCGTCGTGGTCTTCGTCCGCCAGGCGCTGCTGTCGCGCCGCGGCGCCGATGGCCGCACCGAGTGGTACCCGCCGGCCGGCCTGCTGCTCACCTGCCTCCTCCTCGCCGCCGTCGTCGCCGCGACGGTGCTGCCCGCCGCGCTCGATCCATCGCCCGGCCAGGTTTCCCGCGCGCGCGAGGTCCTCGCCGGGCTGCCGCCCGAACTGCGCCCCGCCGACCTTGCGCCCGAGGCGCTCGACAAGCTAGTGCGCTTCGCGCTCGGGCTCCTGCCCGGCTTCCTGGGCATCGGCTTCTTCTTCCTCTTGGTCGCAAACGCCGCGCTCGCCCAGGCCATACTCGTGCGCTT
>VGDA01000573.1 GCA_016869915.1 Alphaproteobacteria bacterium | reverse complement strand
ATGTAGTAGAAGGTCCGCTCCTCCTTGAGCTCGTAGCGCGCCAGCCAGACGGCGAAGGCGGCGCCGGCCAGGATGACGGCGAGCACGAAGGCGCCGACGAGCGTGTAGCTGGCGCGATTCTCCATCTCTCCGTCCGATCGGCTCAGGGCTCGCGGCGCGCGGCGCGGCCGCGCGGCCCGTGGAAGTACTCGCGGATCCAGGGATGCGGGTTCGCGAGGTGCTCCGAAAGCGTGCCGACGATAACACGCCGGTCGACGAGCACCGCAATCCGGTCCGTGATCGTCACCAGCGTGTCGAGGTCATGGGTCACGATCACGACGGTGAGGCCCAGCGCCTGCTGCAGGTCGCGGATCAGCTGGTCGAAGGCCGCCGACGAGATCGGGTCGAGGCCCGCCGTCGGCTCGTCGAGGAAGAGGATCTCCGGGTCGAGGGCGAGCGCGCGCGCCAGCGCCGCGCGCTTGCGCATGCCGCCCGAGAGTTCCGACGGGTACTTGGCGCCGGCCTCCGGCGGCAGGCCGGCCATGTCGATCTTCACGCGGATCAGCCCGCCCACCAGCTTCGGGTCGAGCCGCGTGTGCTCGAGGAAGGGCACGCGCACGTTCTGCGCGACCGTGAGCGCGGAGAACAGCGCGCCGTTCTGGAACAGCACACCCCAGCGCGCCTGCAGCGCGCGCAGCTCCTTCTCGCGGCGCGGCCAGGGCCGGCCGAAGACCTCGATGCCGCCGCCCTCCGGCTTCTTAAGGCCGATCATCGTGCGCAGCAGCACGGACTTGCCGGTGCCCGAGCCCCCGACGATGCCGATCACCTCGCCGCGCCGGATGTCGAAGTCGAGCCCGTCGTGGATCGCCTGCGCGCCGAAGCGCGTGACGAGCCCGCGCACCCTGACGACCGGATCGGCGACGGGCGCGCTCACAGGCCGAGCTGCGCGAAGAGGATGGAGAAGAACGCGTCGGCGACGATCACGAGGAAGATCGCCTCGACCACGGACTTCGTGGTCTGCCGCCCGACGCTCTCGGCGCTGCCCGTGACCTGCAGCCCCTCGTAGCATCCGGCCAGCGCGATCAGCAGCGCGAAGACCGGCGCCTTCGACAGCCCGACCCAGAAGGTCGACAGCGTCACGGCCTCGCCGAGCTGGTTGAGGAACTGGGGCAGCGTGACGCCGAGCGAGGCGACGACCATCACCGCGCCGCCCGCCAGCGCCATCAGGCTGGCGTAGACCGTGAGCAGCGGCAGCGCGACCACCATCGCCAGCAGGCGCGGCAGGACCAGGACCTCGACCGGGTCGAGGCCCATCGTGCGCATCGCGTCGACCTCCTCGTTCACCTTCATCGTGCCGATCTCGGCTGCGAAGGCGCTGCCGGAGCGGCCGGCGACGAGGATCGCGGTGAGCAGGCCGCCGAGCTCGCGCAGGATCGACACGCCCAGCAGGTTGACCGTGAAGATCTCCGCCCCGTAGGCGCGCAGCTGGTCCGCGCCCTGGTAGGCGAGCACCACGCCGATGAGGAAGGAGAGCAGGCCGAGGATCGGCAGGGCGTGCAGCCCGATGCGCTCGACATGCGCGACCACCGCGCGCAGCCGCAGCCGGCCGGGGCGCAGCAGGACCAGCGCGAGCTTCACGCTCACGAGGCCGAAGAACTGCAGGAGGTTCGCCGCCGCGCGCGCGAAGGCGAAGGTCGCGCGTCCCGTGCGGTTCGCCAGCCGCACGATCGCCGGCGATGCCGGGCGCGCGAGGGGCTGGCGCTCCCTGAGCTCCACGCGCGCGACCAGCGCGTGGTGCGCGGGGTTGCCGCCGGCGAAGCTCGCCGCGCCGCCGCCCCCCGCGGCGTGGCGAAGCCATTGCGAGAGCAGGAAGGCGCCCGACGTGTCCATGGCGCCGACGGCGGAGGTGTCGACCTCCACCGGGCCGGGCGCGAGGCCGTCGCGCGCGGGCAGGGACGCGGCGGCGCGGCTGGCGTTGCGCAGCGTCCAGTCGCCGCCGAGGAGGAGCCTCGACCCGCCCTGCGCGACTTCCAGCCTTGCCCAGACCTCGTCCGCCATCCGCCCCTTCGCCCCTGCCGACCCGCGCGCCGCCCGCGCGGGCACCGTGCCCGTGCCGCCCCGTTATAGGGGTTTCGCGGGCGCCGCGCAGGGACTTGCTTTTTGCGATGCAGCATGTAGATTGTGCATTGCGGCATCGCTGATGCCGCACGGGAAGCGGCGCTTCGCCACTTCCCGGGCGTTTCCTCCCTAGACTTGGGCCGCGTCGCGAGATGCGGCCCTCTTTTTTCGTCAATGGGTTG
>VGDA01000572.1 GCA_016869915.1 Alphaproteobacteria bacterium | reverse complement strand
CGGCGGCACGGGCGCCGGCAGCGACTCGGGCTGGGGAGGCGGCGGAGGCGGCGGCGCCGGCTGCGGGGGCGAGGGCTGCGGCGGCGCAGGCTGGGGCGGGACCGGCTGCGGGACCGGCGGGGGCGGCGTCGGCGCGGGCTGCGCCTGAGGCGGGGGCGGCGCGGGGCGCGGCGGCTGCGCCTGCCTCACGTCGTTCTGGCGCGGCGCGGCCTCGCTTGGCGGCGCGTTGGTGATCGCGGCGAGGGGCAGCGCCTCGACGACGAGCGGCTCGTCGACGGGAGGAAGGGCGCGGAAGAGATGCGGCAGGCCGAGGATCGCGAAGAGCAGAAACGCGACATGCAGCGCCGCGGAGACCGAGGCCGCGATCCGCATCCCCTTCTCCTCGCCGTGGTCCCCCGCGATCGCCGCCGCCGCCGTCATCGTCGCGCGCCCTGCCCGCCGCGGTCAGCGCTGGGGCGCCGGGGCCGGGCGCCCGCCGGCGCGGGTCGCCGGGCCCTGGAGCGCCTCGGTCACGAGCGCCACCTTGCTGAAGCCGCCGGCGCTGATCGTGCCCATGACCTCCATCACGCGCCCGTAGGCGATCGTCTTGTCGGCGCGCACGAAGACCCGCGTGTCGGGCTTGTTGCGGGTGATCGCCTGCAGCCGCGCGACAAGCGCGTCCTCCGCGATCTCGGTGTCCTGGATGAAGAGCTTGTCCTGCGCCGTCAGCGTGACGATGAGCGGCTCGTCCTGGCCGCGCGACTGCGCGGCCTGCGTGCGCGGCAGGTCGACCTCCACGCTCGAGGTGAGCAGCGGCGCGGTGACCATGAAGATCACGAGCAGCACGAGCATGACGTCGACGAGCGGCGTGACGTTGATCTCCGCCACCAGCGGCCGCCTGCCGGAACGGCGCCCGCCGCGCGGCGAGGACGCCATGAGGGGACCGGCCATGGCTCAGCCCTTCTCCTCGAGCTGGCGCGACAGGATCGCGTTGAACTCGTTCGAGAACGCCTCGAGGCGGCCGGCATAGCGCGCCAGCTCGCTGTTGATCTTGTTGAACGCGATCACGGCCGGGACCGCGGCGACGAGGCCGAGAGCGGTCGCGAACAGCGCCTCGGCGATGCCGGGCGCCACGACGGCGAGCGACGTGTTCTTGCTGGCGGCGATCGCATGGAAGGCGTTCATGATGCCCCAGACCGTGCCGAAGAGGCCGATGAAGGGTGCGGTCGAGCCGACCGAGGCGAGGAAGCTCATGTAGCGCTCGAGCCTGTCCATCTCGCGCCCGAAGGTGACCCCCATCACGCGCTCGATGCGGCTCTGCAGCGCGGCGCGCACCTGGTTGGCGCCGGCGATCCCCTTCGCGGCGGAGCGCCTCCACTCGCGCATGGCCGCGGAGAACATCGCCGTCATCGGGCATGGCGGCTCGGCGCCGATGCGGTCGTAGAGGTCGTCGAGCGACCCGCCCGACCAGAACATGTCCTCGAACTCGTCGGCGCGCGCCTGCAGGCGGCGCAGGCGCAGCAGCTTCTCGATGATGATCGCCCAGCTCCAGAACGAGGCGAGGATCAGGAGCACGATCACCGACTTGCCGATGAGGTCGGCGTTCAGGAAGAGGCCGAGGAAGGAAAGGTCGGTCGGGGGCCTCGAGCCCGCGAGCGCGGCGGCTTCGACTGTTCGGTCCATGGTCTTCGGCCTCTCTCTTCGTTCAGCTAGGTTCGGCGACGAATGCGGCGAGCGCATGGCGCAGCGCCGGCGGCAGGCGGGCGGGGCGCCCCCCTGCACCGATGCAGGCGACGGTGACGTCGAGGCGCGCGAGCAGTTCCCCGCCACGCGATATGTCCTGGCGCATCTCGATCGCGGCGCCGGCGGCACGCGCCACGCTGGTCTCCACCACCAGCGCGTCGTCAAGGCGCGCCGGGCGGAGGTACTCGCACGCGCAGCGCCGCACCGCGAAGGCGATGCCCTGCTCCTCCGCCATGCGCCGCTGGCCGACGCCGAGCGCGCGCAGCATCTCCGTGCGGCCGCGCTCCGCGAACCTCAGGTAGCTGGCGTAGTAGACGATGCCGGCCGCGTCCGTGTCTTCCCAGTAGACGCGCAGCTCGGTCCGGTGCGGCGCGCGCTCAGCCATCAGCGCCATCCCCGGCATCGACGCCGCGCGCGAGCAGGTCGAGCTGCCTCAACCGGTCGGCGCCGGGCTCCAGCCCGAGATGCCGCCACCCACGCTCGCCGAGCACGCGCCCGCGCGGCGTGCGCAGCAGCAGCGCGCACTGGATGAGGAAGGGCTCGATCACATCCTCGATCGTGTC
>VGDA01000571.1 GCA_016869915.1 Alphaproteobacteria bacterium | reverse complement strand
TTCAACCAGGATGGAATTCGCTCTAGACGGATCGAACCAGGCCTCGGGCGCCGGCGCGGCCTCCGGCGTGTCGGTGGCCGCGGCGATCGCGGGCATCCTCAGCCTCCAGGAGGTCGACGACGCGACCGCCTCGCTCAAGCTGGCTGTCAGGCGGGCGGAGACGCTGCTCGACCGGCTCGACGAACTGCGCCACGGCCTCCTCATGGGAGCCCTGTCGCGCGCGCAGATGGGCGAGCTCGCCCTGCTCGTCTCCCAGCGACGCGACTCCGTCGAGGACGCGAAGCTCGCGGAGCTCCTCGACGAGATCGACCTGAGGGTCCAGGTCGAGATCGCAAAATATGAAGTAGAATCAGCGGCTTGATGCGGATCGACGATCGCGCCCCGGCGGCCGGGGCGCGGCTTGATGCGCCTGGGGTCGGTTCCTATACTCCGCGCGCCCGTTCCTAGACTTAGCGATGAGGATATGACGCACCCGCTGCTCCCGGTCGATTACCGCCCGTCCGAAAACGAAGCCTTCATGAACCCCGTCATGCGGGAGTACTTCCGGCAGAAGCTGCTGAAATGGCGGTCGGAACTCCTGCACGATTCCTCCGAGACGCTCGTGCACCTGCAGACCGAGACCGTCCCCGAGGCCGACATCACCGATCGCGCGGCCACCGAGACCGACCGCTTCACCGAGCTGCGCACCCGCGATCGCGAGCGCAAGCTGATCGGCAAGATCGATTCCGCGCTCCGGCGGATCGAGGACGGCAGCTACGGCTATTGCGAGGACACGGGCGAGCCGATCGGCGTGCGCCGCCTGGAGGCCCGCCCCATAGCGACGCTGAGCCTCGAGGCGCAGGAGCGCCACGAGCGCATCGAGCGCACGCAGCGCGACGACTGACCCGCGGCCGGACCGGCGCCCCCCGAGGCGGAGGGCGCCGGCTCCCGGTCAGAACGGGAAGATCACGTCGAAGAGCTCCTGGCCCCAGCGCGGGCGCTGGACGTCGGTGATCTGGCCGCGGCCGCCGTACTGGATGCGGGCCACCGCGAGCCTGTCGTGCGGGATCTCGTTCGTCGACCTGATGTCCTGCGGGCGGACGACGCCCGCCACCTGCAGCACGCGGTTCTCGCTGTTGACGCGGACCTCCTGGCTGCCCGCCACCACGAGGTTGCCGTTGGGCAGGATCTGGGTGACGACGGCCGCGACGCGCAACGCGATCGTCTCCTTGCGCTCGATCGAGCCCGTGCCCGAGCTGGAGCTCGACGAGGATCCCTCGACCAGGTTCGAGGGGTCCGGCGCGGCGTTGCGGCCGGGCAGGCGCTTGGCGATCGACCCGATGTCGTAGCCGAGGAAGGAAGGCCGGCGCCCTCGCTGTTGGAGCGCGAGCGCGCCGAGGTGTTCTCGAGCGTCGCGGTGTCGGCGATGTTGATCGTCACCGTCACGATGTCGCCCACGTTGCTCGCGCGCTGGTCCTTGAAGAAGGCGCGCGCGCCGGGCTGCCAGAGCGAGTTGGGCTGGCGCTCGACCGCGATCGGCGTCGGCATCGGCATCTGCACGGGCGGGCGGCGGCGGGGTTCTCGATCGCGCTCTGCGCCGGGGGCGAGCCGATGCTGCTCAGGCGCTCCAGCGTGTTCGTGCACCCGCCGAGGGCGACGGATAGCACGATGGCCGGGACGAGGGCGGGGACGCTGCGAGGGGACATTTCTGCTTCGGGTTTCCTGCGTTTGCGGTCGCCGGGTCCTTCGGACCCCGCGTCGAGCGCCGGGGCGCTCAGTTGAGGAGGCCTGCGCGCGCGCCGCCAACGACGGCGACGGCGTCGGGGCCGATGACCTGGGCCTCGATCGTGCGCTTGCTCTGCACGTAGAGGACGCGGACCGTGTCGCCGCGCGCGCCATCGTCCAGGGCCCGACCCTGGGCGCTGAGGCTCATGCCGCCGGCGCGCAGCACGATCGTCACGAGGCCGTTGCGGTTGACCAGCAGTGGCGCGCGAAGGTCGTTGTCGCGCAGGACCTCGCCGGCGCGCAGCGGGCGCCGCGCGCTCTGCCCGACGGCGCGATCGAGCTCGAGCAGGACCTCGCGGCGGACCGTCTCCTCGCGCATCTCGACGAACTCGACGTCGCTGGTCCTCCCCCTGAACAGTGGTCCGCCCTGAACTATGTCTTTTGACAAGGAGGAGGACTGCAATGCCGAGGAAGAGGCACAAGCCTGAAGAGATCGTTTCGAGACTCCGACAAGCCGATGTCTTGATCTCACAGGGCCAGGAAATCGCTGATGTCATCCGCCAGATCGGGGTGAGCGAGGTCACTTAT
>VGDA01000570.1 GCA_016869915.1 Alphaproteobacteria bacterium | reverse complement strand
CAGCCGCGCAGGCCAGCCGCCAGGCCGCGCGCGCGCGCCACCTCCAGTCCTTCGTCGACCGCTTCCGCGCCAAGGCGAGCAAGGCGCGCCAGGCGCAAAGCCGCATCAAGATGCTGGAGAAGCTGGAGGGCCAGCGCGTCGACCTCGAGCGCGACGATCCCGCCATCCGCCTGCGCTTCCCGGCGCCGGCCGAGCTGCGCCCGCCGCTGATCTCGATGGAGGGCGCGAGCGTCGGCTACGCGCCCGGCGCGCCGATCCTGCGCCGCCTCGACCTGCGCCTCGACCCCGACGACCGCATCGCGCTGGTAGGCGCGAACGGCAACGGCAAGTCGACCCTTGCGAAGCTGCTGTCGGGCCGGCTCGCGCCGCTCTCCGGCATCGTGAACCGCGCGCCCAGGCTCGAGGTCGGGTTCTTCGCCCAGCACCAGATAGAGGACATGCGCCCTGCTCGGACGGCCTTCCAGCACCTCAGCGAGGCGTTGCCGCGCGAGCTGCCGGAGCAGGTCCGCGCCCGGCTCGGCGGCTTCGGCTTCTCCGGCGACAAGGCCGACCTCGCGGTGGGCGAGCTCTCGGGCGGCGAGCGCGCGCGGCTCAACTTCGCGCTCGTCACCTGCAACAAGCCGTCGCTGCTCATCCTCGACGAGCCCACCAACCACCTCGACATCCCCTCGCGCGAGGCGCTGGTGGACGCGATCAACGAGTTCGAGGGCGCCGTCGTGCTCGTGACGCACGACCTCCACCTGATCGAGCTCTCGATGGACCGGCTGTGGCTGGTCGCCGATGGCGGCGTGAAGTCCTTCGACGGCGACGTCGAGGAGTATCGCGCCCTCGTGCTGGGCGATCGATCCGCGCGCGGCGACCAGGCGACGCGCGCGGCCCGCGAGGAAGCGCCGGCCGTCTCGGCGCGCGAGCGCCGCGCCGCCGCGGCAGGGCGGCGGCAGGCCCTCGCCCCGCTGCGCAACGCCGCGCGCGACGCCGAGAAGGACGTGGCCCGGCTCGATGCCGAGCGCGCCAGCCTCGAGGCTCAGCTCGCGGACCCGGCCCTCTACGCCGACGCCGCGCGCGCGGCCACCCTCGCGCGTCGCCGCGGCGAGGTCGCCTCCGCGCTCGCGGCGGCGGAGGAACGCTGGCTCGCGCTCGCCGAGGAACTCGAGAAGGCCGGGCGCGACGAAGGCTGAGGCATCCGGCGCGGTCGAGCGCCGCGCGCGACCCGTGCTAGGAATGCGCCATGGCCGACGCAGCCCGCTTCCGCCTCCTTCCCGCCGCGAACCATGCCGACATGGCATGGAGGAACGGGCTCGGCCGCACGGCCGAGATCGCGCGCCATCCGGCGACGGGCGACGGCTTCGACTGGCGCCTGTCCATCGCGACCATCGGCGCCGACGGCCCTTTCTCCGCCTTCCCCGGATGCGACCGCACGCTCGTGCCGATCGAGGGCGGCGGCCTCGCTCTCGACTTCGCGGACGGCAGGACGCTGTCGGGCGGCCTCTTCGAGCCGATCCGCTTCCCGGGCGACCATCCCTGCCATGGCAGGCTGCTCGGCGCCGTGCGCACCCGCGACCTGAACGCCATCACGCGCCGCGACGCGGCCTCCCACGACGTCGCCGTCGCGGGCGCGCCGTGCCGCGTCGCTCATGACGGCGGCATCCTCTTCGTCGTCGCGCTCGCCGGCGCCATCGCCGTGTCCGGCGGCGCCGGCTCCTGGGACCTCGCGCCGGGCGACGCGCTGCGCGTCGACGGGGGCCACGACGCGCTCGCGCTCGCAGGCGATCCGTCGATAGCACGCGCCGCCATCGTGAAGATCAGCCCGCGCGGCGCATGACGGCGGCGTCGCCGTTCCCGCTGTCGCCGGACCACAGCCGACCGGCCGGGATCGCGATCCTCCTCGCGCTGGCGCTCCACGCCGCGGTTCCGCTCGCGCTCCTCGCGTTCCCGCTGCTGGCCCCCTCGCCGCGCAATGACGCGGCGCCGCCGGAGGTCGTGGTGGAGGTCGCGACCCTGCGCGAGGAACCGGCCCCAGCCCCGCCGCCACCTCCGCCGGAGCCGGCCCGGGAGGCCGAACCGGCAGCCGCGCAGGAGACGCCGCGGCCGCCGCCCCTGCCCGAGATCGCGCGCCTGCTGGATCCTCCCCCGCCGCTTCTCGAGCAGGCGCCGATCGGCGACGTGTCGCGCGCCGCCCCGGGCCCGGACGCCGAGCCGGCGCCCGCGCCGCCACCGGCCGCGGCACCACCGGCGTCCACGCAACCGGCGCCCCCCGCGGCATCGGAGGAGGCGCCGCCCGCCATTGCCGAGGCCG
>VGDA01000569.1 GCA_016869915.1 Alphaproteobacteria bacterium | reverse complement strand
GAGGGGATGCTCGACGCGGCGCGGCTGTCGCGCGTCGTCACCAACCCTGCCTATCCGCTCTCCTACAAGCGCGAGCGCGACACCGAGTTCCGCGACACCGTCGTCGGCCTGCTGATCGACAATTCCGGATCGATGCGCGGGCGCCCGATCACCGTCGCGGCGATGTCGGCCGACATCCTCGCGCGCACGCTCGAGCGCTGCGGCGTGAAGGTCGAGATCCTCGGCTTCACGACCCGCGCGTGGAAGGGCGGGCAGGGCCGCGAGCGCTGGCTCGCCGCAGGCAAGCCCTCCGGGCCCGGCCGCCTAAACGACCTGCGCCACATCGTCTACAAGTCCGCCGACGCGCCGTGGCGGCGCGCGCGCCGCTCGCTCGGCCTGATGTTGCGCGAGGGGCTGCTCAAGGAGAACATCGACGGCGAGGCGCTGCTCTGGGCGCACGAGCGGCTGCTGCCGCGCACGGAGAAGCGCAAGATCCTGATGGTCATCAGCGACGGCGCGCCGGTCGACGACTCCACGCTGTCGGTCAACCCCGGCAACTACCTGGAGAAGCACCTGCGCGAGGTCATCGAGTATATCGAGATGCGATCGCCGGTGGAGCTGACCGCGATCGGCATCGGCCACGACGTGACGCGCTACTACCGCCGCGCCGTCACCATCGTCGACGCCGAGCAGCTCGGCGGAACGATGCTCGAGAAGCTCGCCGAGCTCTTCGACGAGGACGAGCAGCCCGCCGCGCGCGGCCGCCGGCGGGCCTGACGAGGCGCCTTTGCGGATCTGCGCGGGGCTTGGAAGGCGTGGCCGCAGCCTATATCGCCATGCGCCGAGCGCTCGGCGCGTCTCCGGGACCGCGCGTCGGGGCAGGACCAACCACCGGCGGCGGGACGCCGCCTCCAGCAGGAGGACCACGACGATGCCAGACGACCACGCGAAATCGCTCTTCCCGCCCGCCGAATCGCTCGGCCGTCGCGGCTTCCTCGGCGCCTCGGCGGCCGCGGGCTACACGCTCGCCGCCGGGCCGGTGCAGGCGCAGACCATCGTGCGCACGGACACGGCAGGCCTCTCCGCCGGCGACGTCGTCATCCAGACCCCGACCGGCCCGATGGGCGGCTACCGCGCGAAGCCCGCGACCGGCTCCGGCCATCCCGTCGTCGTCGTGATGATGGAGGTCTTCGGCCTCCACGAGTGGATCAAGGACGTCTGCCGCCGCTTCGCCAAGGCCGGCTACCTCGCGGTCGCGCCCGACTACTATTTCCGCCAGGGCAAGCTCGAGGGCGCCACGGACTTCCAGACGCAGATCGCGCCGATCGTCATGCGCAAGCCCGACGACGAACTGATCTCCGACCTCGACGCGACGATCGCCTTCGCCGGGACCGATGGCGGCGACCTCGCGCGCGTCGGCGTCACCGGCTTCTGCCGCGGCGGGCGCAACACGATCGTCTACGCGGCGGAGTCGACGAAGGCGCGCGCGGCCGTCGCCTGGTACGGGGGCAACCTCCTGACCACCAACGAGTTCATGAACCGCAGGCCCATCGACCTCGCGGCGCGCATCCGCATGCCGCTCCTGGGCCTCTACGCGGGCGACGATCCCGGCATCCCCCCCGACCAGGTCGAGATGCTCAAGGCCGCGCTCGCGAAGTCGGGCCAGAAATGGGACCTCGTCGTCTATCCGGGCGCCAAGCACGGCTTCCTGGCCGACTACCGCCCGGCCTACAGCGCCGAGGCCTCGGCGGCGGCCTGGCCGCGCTGCCTCGCCTGGTTCAAGGAGCACGGCGTCGCCTGACGCCGGCGCGCGGGGCGGGGCGCGGCGCCCGGTCGGCAGGCGCCGCGCCTGCGCCGGCCTGCTCGCCTGGGCGGCGTCCCCTCCCGCGAGCGGCGAGCGGATCGAGGTCGCCGTCCAGCCCTTGCCGCCGCCGCAACCCGGGGGCGACCGGGCGGGGGCGCTCGCCTGGCGCGGGGGAGCGGTCCTCTCCTCCACCGACCGCCGCTTCGGCGGCTGGTCCGACCTGGCGATCGCCCCTGGCAGCGGGCGCGTCGCGATGATCTCCGACGGCGGATGGACGCTCGATGCCGGGCTGGATCTCGACGCGCACGGCGTCCCGCGCGCCATGGCCGGCACCCTTCTCGGCCGCCTTCGTGGCGAGGATGGCGAGGCGCTGGCCGGGGCGCAGGCGGATGCCGAGGGACTCGCCGCCATGCCCGATGGCGGCTTCCTCGTGTCGTTCGAGCGCGACCACAGGATCCTGCGCTATCCACCTGGCGGCGGGCTTCTTTCCGGCAGGCCTCGCAGGATGGATGAGCCCCACGG
>VGDA01000568.1 GCA_016869915.1 Alphaproteobacteria bacterium | reverse complement strand
TCTCGGTGAGGCGGCGCGCGATCACGCGACGCATCGTGGAGAGCGGGACCAGCTTGTGCGGACCGATCGCGGCGAGGGCCGCGGCGGAGACCGCCGCGGGTGCCGGCACAGACGCGGCCGCCGCTGCCGCAGGCGCGGCAGGCCGCGCGACGGCCTTGCCACCGGCGCGCGCGGCGTCAATGTCCGCCTTCACGATGCGGCCATTCGGGCCGCTGCCCCTGATCGCGGAGATGTCGAGCCCGGCCTGCTCGGCCATGCGGCGCGCGAGCGGGGAGGCGAAGACGCGACCGGCATCGGCCGCGGGCTCCGCGGCCGGCTTCGACGCCGGCGCGGCAGTCGAGGGTGGAGCGGCAGGCGCGGCGACGACCGGCGCCGGCGCCGCGGCGGGCGCGGCGGCGGAGGCAGCGCTCTCGCCCTCCTCGAGAATGACCGCGATCGGCGTGTTCACCTTCACGCCCTCGGTGCCGCCAGCGACGAGGATCTTGCCGAGCGTGCCCTCGTCGACCGCCTCGACCTCCATCGTCGCCTTGTCGGTCTCGATCTCGCAGAGCACCTGGCCCGACTTCACCGCGTCGCCTTCCTTCTTGAGCCAGCGCGCGAGCTTGCCCTCGGTCATCGTCGGCGACAGGGCAGGCATGAGAACGTTGATCGGCATGGTTGCGTCCCTCCCGAGGACTCAATTCCGATAAAGGACGGCTTTCGCGGCCGCGGCGATGTCCGGCGCCTGGGGCAGCGACAGCTTCTCCAGGTTCGCCGCGTAGGGCAGCGGGATGTCGAGGCCGCAGACCCGCTTCACCGGCGCGTCGAGATGGTCGAAGCACTGCTCCATCATCTGCGCCGCCAGCTCGGAGCCGATGCCCGCGAAGGGCCAGCCTTCCTCGACCGACACCAGGCGGTTGGTCTTGCGCACGGAGGCGGCGATCGTCTCGACGTCGAGCGGGCGGATGGTACGGAGGTTGATGACCTCGGCCTCGATGCCCTCCTTCGCAAGCTCGTCGGCCGCGGCGAGCGCCTTGCCGACCATGACCGAGAAGGCCGTGATCGTGACGTGCCTGCCGACGCGCTCCACCTTCGCCTTGCCGATCGGCACCGTGAAGTTGGGGTCGTCGGGCACCTGGAAGGACTGCCCGTACATGATCTCGTTCTCGAGGAAGATGATCGGGTTCGGGTCGCGGATCGCCGACTTGAGCAGGCCCTTGGCGTCGGCCGCCGACCACGGCGACACGACCTTCAGGCCCGGGCAATGCGCGTACCAGGACGCGTAGCACTGCGAGTGCTGGGCGGCCACGCGGCTCGCCGCGCCATTCGGGCCGCGGAAGACGATCGGGCAGCCCATCTGGCCGCCCGACATGTAGAGGGTCTTGGCCGCCGAGTTGATGATCTGGTCGATCGCCTGCATGGCGAAGTTGAAGGTCATGAATTCGACGATCGGGCGCAGCCCCATGAAGCCCGCGCCGACGGCCATGCCGGCGAAGCCCTGCTCGGTGATCGGCGTGTCGATCACGCGCTTCGCGCCGAATTCCTGCAGCAGGCCCTGGCTGACCTTGTAGGCGCCCTGGTACTGCGCGACCTCCTCGCCCATGAGGAACACGCCCGCGTCGCGGCGCATCTCCTCGGCCATCGCGTCGCGCAGCGCCTCGCGCACCGTGAGCGTCACGTGGCGGTCGTAGCTGCGCTCCGCGGCGACCGGGGCGGCGGCGGGCGCCGCGGCGGCGATGGCGGAGGCCGCGGGCGCGGCGGCGGGCGCGGAGGACCCGGCGGCGGCGGGCGGCGGCGCGTCGGCCTCGCCCTCGCCAGCGATCACGGCGATCGGCGTGTTGACCCTCACGCCTTCGGTGCCGGCCGGCACGAGGATGCGCGCGAGGCGACCCTCGTCGACGGCCTCGACCTCCATGGTCGCCTTGTCGGTCTCGATCTCGCACAGGACCTGGCCCGAGTGGACCTCGTCGCCCTCGGCCTTGAGCCAGCGGGCGATCTTCCCCTCGGTCATGGTCGGGGACAGGGCGGGCATCAGCACGTTCACGGACATGTCTTGTTCCTTCCGCTCAACCCTCGACCAGCACGTCGGTCCAGAGCTCGGACGGATCCGGCTCCGGCGACTGCTGCGCGAAATCCGCCGAGGCGGTGACGATCTCCTTCACCTCGCGGTCGAGTTGCTTGAGCATCGCCTCGTCGGCCATCCCGCCCTCGGCGAGCATGCGCGCCAGCTGCTCGATGGGATCGTGCTGAGAGCGCATCTTCTCGACCTCCTCCTTCGAGCGGTACTTGGCCGGATCCGACATCGAGTGGCCGCGATAGCGGTAGGTC
>VGDA01000567.1 GCA_016869915.1 Alphaproteobacteria bacterium | reverse complement strand
AGTATACACCGTAATAAAGGCCGCTCTTATCGCCTACATGCAGGGCTACGCACCCGCGGTCGCGATCGAGATGGCGCGTAAGACGGTTGACGCTGGCGAGCGCCCTTCGTTTTACGACCTGGAGGCGGCGCTTGGAAAATGACCGTCGCCCCGCCTCGACGGGGGGTATCGCCTGATGTCCGCGCCAGCCAAGCAGCCCGACGCGACGGCCGATGCCGCCGAGGGCGAGCCGAAGAAGGGCTCCAAGCTCAAGCTGATCCTCGTCGTGCTCGTCGCGCTGCTCTTCGTCGCGGGAGGTGGCGTCGCCGCCGGCGTGTTCCTCCTTGGCATGAAGCTGCCCTTCATGAAGGCGCAGCAGGCCGAGGAAGGCGGCGAGGAAGGCGCCAAGGTCGACCCGAAGGAGGCGGAGCGCCGCGAGCAGGAAAAGCGCGACGCGGAAAAGGCCAAGCAGAAGGCAGCGGCGACCAGAAGCCTTTTCGTCCAGGTTCCCCCGATCGTGGTCAACCTCGCAGACCGGGAGGCGAGGCGCTACGCGCGCATCGTCCTGACCGTCGAGGTGGTGCTCCCGGAATCGGAAGTTGCCGTGAAGGAGAACATGCCGAAGGTCATCGACGCGTTCCAGATCTACGTCCGCTCGCTCACGGCCGAGAGCTTCGGGTCGATGGCCAGCATCCTCCAGGTCCGTCGCGAACTGCTAGCAAGGCTGAATCGCATCGATCCGCGGATCGATGCGCGAGCGGTCCTGTTCCAGGACCTGGTCATCCAGTAGGGGCCGCAGGTGAGCGGTATCGCCCGTGTCGACCAGCAACCATCCGCCTCGCAGTCGGCGCGCCCCGTGGTCCTGGTGGTCGACGACGACGCCGACACGGTCGAGGAACTCTCCGACCTCGTCCGCTCCATGGGCTACCCCGTGCGCAAGGCCAGGGATCCCGGCCTGGCCCTGAACATGGTGGCGGAGTCGCCCGACATCGGCGTCGTGCTCCTCGACCTGCGCATGCCGAGGCTCGACGGCCTCTCGCTCGCCACGCGCCTTGCGCGCGGCGGTGCCGGCGCGTCGCCGCTATTCATCTTCATGTCGGGGCGCGCGACGATCGACGACACGATCGCGGCCGTCCGCCTCGACGCCGTCGACTTCCTGGTCAAGCCTGTCGCCCAGAAGGCGCTCGCCCGCGCGCTGGCGCGCGCGAACGACCTCATCGCGGGCAAGCGCCGAGACCTCCTGCGCAACGTGGAGATCATGAGGTCGGTGGAGGCAGTGGCGAGCCACGCGATCAAGCTCGCGAACGAATTGTCGAGCATCGCCCCGGTGGCCGCCCGCCAGGAGACCGCCGGTCCGGTCTTCACCCCGCGCGCGGCGCGCGCGCGGGTGATGGCCAACCAGCCTGGCTACCCGCAGCCCGAGGGCGGGGTGGCGGCGGCGGCGCACGCAAGCGCCGACGCGAGCGCGCGCAACGAGTTCCTTCGCAACCGGATAACGGCACTGATCGCGGCGCGTCGCGCGCGCACCAACTACTTCGACGCCTCGCTGTTCTCGGATCCCTGCTGGGACATGCTGCTCGACCTCATGAACGAGCGGCTGGCCGGCAAGGAGGTCGCGGTGTCCAGCCTCTGCATCGCGGCGGGAGTGCCGCAGACGACCGGCCTGCGCCGCATCGACGACCTGATCCGAGCTGGCCTCCTCGTCCGCCGCGAGGACCCGCGCGACCGCCGCAGGGTGTTCGTCGACCTCGCCGACACTGCCGTCGAGCGGTTGAACCGCTACATGGACGAGATGAACATCCTCGGTTGAGGCGACGGGACGGGGCGTATTTTTTCCTTTTGACCGTTTCGGACCATAATTCCGCGCCAATCTGGGTCCAGCATGGCCATTCTGTCGCAGTGGTTTCCGGTCCCCGGGACCGTCTCCCGCCCGGCCTATCGATCTTGGACACCTCCCGAATGGAACCCACGCCTGCCCGCCAGCAGATCGGCGTCCTCGTCGCGGAGGACGACCGCGAACTCTGCCAGGAAATCGTCGAAGGCCTGCGCGGCGCCGGATTCCGCTGCATCGCGGCCCCGGACGGCGCGGCGGCGCTCGAGGCGTTGCGGCTGTGCAAGCGGAGCCTCGACGTCGTGCTCGCCGACATATACATGCCGCGCCTCGGAGGCATCGGCCTCGTGGGCGCGATGGCGCGCGCCGACGACGTCGATCCCTGGATCCGGACCATCCTGATGTCGGGCAGGGGCTCGCCCGATATCATGCGCGAGAGCCTTCGCACCAACGCCATCGAGGTCCTCTCCAAGCCGGTCGACATGGCCGCGCTCGTCG
>VGDA01000566.1 GCA_016869915.1 Alphaproteobacteria bacterium | reverse complement strand
AACCGTCTCCAGGGCAGGAATTCCAATGGAATTCCTGCCCTGGAGACAACTTGCCCCGGAGACACCTTGCCGCCATCCTCCTTCCGCATCCCCGGCCGAGCCACTAGCCTCTGGCGCGCGCGGCCGGGGGCCGCGGCGGTCCTTTCGGAGCGGTTCCATGATCGGTCGTCTTCCCGCCTTCCTCCTCGGGCTGGGCCTTGCCCTCGGTGCGGTCGCGCCGGCGGCCCTCCTCGCCCCCGCCATCGCGCAGCAGGCGGAGGAGCCGCGCTTCGCCTTCAGCCGCCTCGACATCGACCAGTCCGGGCTGCAGCCGCGCGTGTGCCTGCAATTCACTCGCAAGCTGCGCGCCGAGGGCGTGCGCTACCTCGACTACCTCTCGATCTCGCCGCAGGCCCGCCCCGGCGCCAGCGTCGAGGACGACCGGCTCTGCCTCACCGGGCTTTCCTACGGCTCGGACTACGAGATCGACCTGCGCCCCGGCCTGCCCTCGGCGGACGACCGCCGCCTCTCCAGCTCCGAGCGCGTGGGCGTCACGCTCTCCGCCCGCCCGCCCGTCGTCGCCTTCACCAGCGCCGGCCGCATCCTCGTGCGCGCCGCGAGCGACGGCCTGCCGGTCACCACGGTCAACGTGGCCGAGGTGGCGCTGCGCGTCTTCCGCGTCGGCGAGCGCGGCTTCGCGGCGGTGCGCGACCAGTTCCGCCAGAACGACCGCCGCGGCTGGGGCTACGCGCTCGAGCAGATGCGCAACGACCAGGGCGAGCTGGTCTGGTCCGGCACGCTCGCCACCGCCAACCCGCCCAACCGCGAGGTCGTCACCTCCTTCCCGCTGGGCGAGGTGATCGGCGGCCGCCGCGCGGGCATCTACTGGATCGCGGCCTATGACGCCGCGCGCGGCGCCGGCGACGACGACGACAACCGCTGGAGCCGCCAGCTCGCCACGCAATGGGTGGTCTCCACCGACATCGCGCTCTCCGTCCTGCGCGGCGCCGACGGGCTGCACGTGATGGCGCGCGACTTCGCGGGCGCGCGGCCGATGGCCGGGCTCGAGCTGCGCCTGGTCTCGCGCGCCAACGAGGAGCTCGGCCGCGCGCGCACCGACGAGGAGGGCCGCGCCAGCTTCGCGCCCGGCCTCCTGCGCGGCACCGGCGCGCAGGCGCCGGTCTCGGTGATGGCCTTCGGCCCGGGCGAGGATTTCGCGCTGGTCGATCTCGACCGCGCAGCCTTCGACCTCGCCGATCGCGGCGTCGAGGGGCGCGCGCCGCCAGGGCCGGTCGACGTCTATGCCTGGACGGAGCGCGGCATCTATCGCCCGGGCGAGACCGTCGCCTTCGCGGCGCTGCTGCGCGACGCCGGCGGCGACGCCATGCCGGGGCTGCGCGCGCAGGTCGTGCTGCGCCGTCCCAATGGCAGCGAGGCGCGGCGCTTCGCGCTGGCCGCCGACGCGACGGGCGCGCTGCAGCAGGCGATCGCGCTGACCGCGACCTCCGCGCGCGGCATGTGGAGCGCGGAGGTGCTGGTCGATCCCGCGGCGCCGCCGATCGGCCGCGCGCGCTTCGAGGTGCAGGACTTCGTGCCGCAGAAGCTCAAGGTCGAGCTGGCGCCCGCGGCGGCCGCCTATGCGCCGGGCGAGCAGGCGACGATCGCGATCGCCAGCCGCTTCCTCTACGGCGCGCCGGCCGCCGACCTCGCCACCGAGGCGGAGGCGACGCTGGAATTCGACCCGCTGCCGCATCCGCAGCTGCGCGGCTTCTTCTTCGGCCATGACCGCGAGCGCGCGGAGTTCCCGGCCTTCGAGATGGCGGCGCCGCGCACCGACGCGCAGGGCCGCGCAACGGTCACCGGCACCGTGCCCGATGTCGGCGCCGCGACGCGGCCGCTGCGCGCGGTCGCGCGCGTCGCGGTGATGGAGCCGGGCGGCCGCGCCACGGCGGAGAGCGCGAGCTTCGCGATCAGGGGCGCGCCGGTGCAGCTCGGCCTGCGCCCGCTCTTCGCGCCCGCGCGCAGCTGGTGGGACGGCGCCGAGCGCCCGACCACGCCCTGGGACTCGACCGCGCGCTTCGAGCTCGTCGCCATCGACGCCGATGGCCGGCGCATCGCCGTGCCCGCCTTCGAGTGGCGCCTGGTGCGCGAGGAATCGCTGTGGAACTGGGTGCGCGCCGGCAATGGCGGCTGGAGCTTCGAGGAGGTGGTGCGCGAGCGCGTCGTCGCCTCCGGCCGCGGGCGCGTCGACGCGGACCGCTTCGCGGAGATCGCCGCCGACGTCGCCTGGGGCCGCTACCGCATGCAGGCCCGCGTGCCGGGCGCGGAG
>VGDA01000565.1 GCA_016869915.1 Alphaproteobacteria bacterium | reverse complement strand
AGCGCCTGGGCGCCGAGGCCGAGGCCGTCAACCTCTGGCTCGCCGCGCAGCAGGCGGAACTCGCGCGCTGGCGCGACGCGCTCGCGCGGCAGGTCGCGGAGCAGACCACCGGCGCGCTGCTCGACGAGGCGGTCGGCGAGTTCCAGGGCGAGCCCGGCCTCGCGCGCTGGCTCACCGAGATGCGCGTCGACCTCGTCGAGCGCGTGCCGCTGCTGGTGACGGTGCCGGCCGAGGAGATGCCCGCCGCCTTCGAGGCGATGCAGCGGCGCTACGCGGTGAACCTGCTGGTCGACAACGCGGACGCCAAGGCGCCGCCCGTCGTCGTCGAGCCCAACCCCGGCTACGAGACGGTGTTCGGCCGGATCGACTATCGCCAGGAGCAGGGCGGGCTATCGACCGACTTCTCGCTCGTGCGCGCCGGCGCGCTGCACCGCGCGAATGGCGGCGTGCTGGTGCTGCGCGCCGAGGCGGTGGCCGCCGACGCCGAGCTCTGGACGATGCTGAAGGCGGCGCTGCGCGACGGCGAGATACGCATCGAGGAACGCCATCGCAGCGGCGGCCCGCCGATCGCCTCCGCGCCCCAGCCCGGCGCGGTGCCGCTCGACGCGCGCATCGTGCTGGTCGGGCACCCCCGCTGGTACCACCTGTTCTTCGGCGCCGATCCCGACTTCATCACGCATTTCAAGGTGCGCGCGGAGATCGACGCCGACGTCGAGGCGACGCCGGGCCAGGTCGCGACCTATGCCGGGCTCGTGCGCCGCATGGCCGCGCGCCGGCGCGGCGTGACCATCGGCGACGACGCGGTCGCGCGGCTCCTGGCCATCGCCGCGCGCTGGGCCGAGGACCGCTCCAGGCTCTCGGCGCGCTTCGAGCTCGTGGAAGACCTGCTTGCCGAGGCCGCCGCGCTGGCGCCGCGCGGGCCGGGCGGCGCGACGCATGTCGATGCCGGCGCGGTGATGCGCGCCGTGGCGCAGCGCCGTCGGCGCAACGCGCGCGTCGAGGACAAGGTCCACGAGGCGATCGCCGATGGCCGCGTGCTCATCGACGTGTCGGGGACAGCGATCGGGCAGATCAACGCGCTGACCGTGCGCGAGACGGGCGACCATGCCTTCGGCGCGCCGAGCCGCGTGACGGCGCGCGCCTCGATGGGGCGTCGCGGCGTGATCAACATCGAGCGCGACGTCGCGCTGGGCGGCCCGATCCAGCAGAAGGGCGCGATGGTGATCCATGGCTGGCTCACCGGCCGCTTCGCGCGACGCATGCCGCTGTCCTTCGCCTGCTCGGTCACCTTCGAGCAGAGCTATGGCGGCGTCGAGGGCGACAGCGCCTCGCTCGCCGAGCTGCTCGCGATCCTCTCCGACCTCTCCGGCGCGCCGCTGCGCCAGGACCTCGCGATCACCGGCTCGGTCAACCAGCTCGGCCAGGCGCAGGCGATCGGCGGCGCGCGCCACAAGGTCGAGGGCTTCTTCCGCGCCTGCACCGACCGCGGCGCGCTGACCGGCACGCAGGGCGTCGTCCTGCCGGCCGCCAACGCGCGCAACCTCGTGCTGCGCGACGAGGTGGTGGAGGCGGTCGCCGCCGGCCGCTTCCATGTCTGGACCGTGCGCACGATCGAGGAGGCGCTCGGCCTCTTCACCGGCATGGAGCCCGGGACGCCCGACGCCGCGGGCGCCTATCCGGCGGGCAGCGTGCTCTGCCGCGTGATGGCGACCCTCGAGGCCTTCGACCGCCGCCTGTCGCCGCCCGGCGCGCGCTGACGCCGCGCGCGCTGCGCTCAGGCGCGGCGACGCAGCAGGTGCAGCGGCGCGTGCCCCTGCGCCGAGAGGAAATTCGACTCTTGCCCCCAGAGGCCGGCGATCACGCCGGCATAGACCGCGCGGAAATCGACGCGCGCGCGGACGTCGCCGTCCTCGAGCGCCTCGAGGTCGGGCGTCGTCCCGCGCAGCCCGCCCTCCACCGCGCCGCCGAGCGCGAAGAGGGGCGCAGCGGCGCCATGGTCGGTGCCGCGCGACAGGTTCTCCGCGGCGCGCCGGCCGAATTCCGAGTAGGTCAAGACGAGCGTGTCGTTCCAGCGCCCCATCTCGCGCATCGCGGCGCGGAACGTCGCGAGCGCGCTGGCCACCTGGCCCAGCAAGCGCTCGTGCCGCTGCGCCTGGTCGGCGTGGGTATCGAAGCCCGCGAGTGTCACCTTCCACGCCGGCGCATGCACGCCGTCGGCCACCAGGTCCGCCGCATGGGCGAGGCTGCGCGCGAGCGGGTCCCAGCCGAAGCGGCGCGAGAAGCGCTCGCGTCCCGTGAGTTTGCGCTCC
>VGDA01000564.1 GCA_016869915.1 Alphaproteobacteria bacterium | reverse complement strand
GCTTCGTCGTCGTCGATGTCGATGGCCGCGTCCTCGCCTCCGGCGGCGACGTCGACGCGCCGGTCTTCCCGCGCTCGGCGATCAAGTTCCTGCAGGCGCTGCCGCTGGTGGAGAGCGGCGCCGCCGACGCCTTCGCGCTTTCGCAGGCGGAGCTCGCGATCTCCTGCGCGAGCCATGGCGGCGAGCCCCGCCATGTCGAGGCGGTCGCGGCCTGGCTGGGGCGCATGGGCCTAGGCGAGCCCGACCTCGAATGCGGCGCGCACATGCCTTCCGCCGCCGCGGCCGACGAGGCGCTGGTCCGCGCCGGCGCCAGGCCGGTCGCGCTCCACAACAACTGCTCGGGCAAGCACGCGGGCATGCTCGCGACCTGCCTGCATCTCGGCGACGACACGCGCGGCTACATCAGGCCGGGCCATCCGCAGCAGATGCGCGTGATGGAGGCCTTCGAGGCGATGCTCGGCCTCGACCTCTCGCGCGCGCCGCGCGGCGTCGATGGCTGCGGCCTGCCGCAGGTCGGGATCCCGTTGCGCGCGCTCGCCACGGGAATCGCGCGCTTCGGCGCGCCCGGCGGCCTGCCCGCGCTGCGCGCGGCGGCGTGCCGGCGCCTCGCCGCCGCGATCCTCGCCGAGCCCTTCATGCTCGCGGGCACGGGGCGCTTCTGCACGCGCGCGATCGAGGCCTGCGGCGGGCGCGCGGTGATCAAGACAGGCGCCGAGGGCGTCTATGTCGCCGCGATCCCCGCGCAGGGCCTCGGCATCGCGCTCAAGATCGACGACGGCGCCGCGCGCGCCGCGGAGGTCGCGATGGGCGCGCTGCTGCTGCGCCATGGCGGGCTCGACGACGCGGCGCGCGCGCGCCTCGGCGAGATGGTCGCGCCGACGCTCTCCAACGCCGCAGGCATCGCGGTGGGTGGCATCGCGCCGGCGCCGGGCTGGTGAACGGCGTGAGCGCACCCGATCCCGTCCGCGCCCAGTACGAGGCCTACCCCTACCCGCCGCGCGACCCGCGCGATGAGGCGAAGCGGCTCGTCGAGGGCAGCCCGAGCCACCTCGCGGAGGTCGTGCACCATGTCCTCGGCGGCGCATTCGATCCCGCGCGGCCCTTCCGCGCGCTGGTCGCGGGCGGCGGCACGGGCGACGCCGCGATGATGCTCGCCCAGCACCTCGCGGATGCCGGCGCGACGCGGGCCGAGGTCACCTATCTCGACTGGTCGACGGGATCGCGCCGAATCGCCGAGGCGCGCGCCGCCGCGCGCGGCCTCGCGAACCTGCGCTTCGTGACGGGCTCCCTGCTCGAGCTCGGCGCGCTCGGCCTCGGCGGCTTCGACTACGTCGATTGCTGCGGCGTGCTGCACCACCTCGAGGATCCCGACGCGGGCCTCGCGTCGCTGGCGCGCGCGACGGCGCCGCATGGCGGCATGGGCATCATGCTCTACGCGCCGCTCGGCCGCACCGGCGTCTACCCGATGCAGGAGGCGCTGCGCGCGCTCGATGCCGGGGAACCGCCCGCCGAGCGCATCGCCTTCGCGCGCCGCCTACTCGCGCAGCTGCCGGCGACCAACTGGCTGAAGCGCAACCCGTTCATGACCGACCACATCGTGGAGGGCGATCCGGGCCTGCACGACCTGCTGCTGCACGCGCGCGACCGCGCCTACTCGGTCGACCAGGTCCACGACTTCGTCGCGCGCGCGGGCCTGCGCCTCGTCGCCTTCGCGCCCCCCGCGCGCTACGAGCCGCGGCACTACCTCTCCGACGCGCAGCTCCTGCGCCGCGCCGAGGCGCTGGCGCCGCGCGCGCGCCAGGCGCTGGCGGAGAACCTCGCCGGCAACATCGGCCGCCACGCCTTCTACGTCGTGCACGCGTCCAACGCGGTGGAGGCGCCGCGCCCGGATTCGCTCGACCTCGTGCCGGTGCCCGCGAATGTCGACATGGCGCAGCTGGCGCGCAGCGTCGGCACGAGCGGCGCCATCTCGGCGACCGTGGACGGGCTGCCCTTCCGGCTGAAGCTGCCGCGCCTTGCCGGCGCGATCCTCGCGCGCGTCGACGGGCGCGCGCGGCTGCGCGAGATCCACGCGGCGCTGCAGGCCCGGGACGCGCGGCTCGACGAGGCGACCTTCCTGTCCCAGTTCGCGCAGGCCTTCGAGAGCCTGCATGCCCTGGGCAAGCTCATGCTGAGGCGCTGACATGGACGAGGCGGACATCGACGCCGAGGCGACGCTGCGGCGCGAATTGCTGCTGGCCTTCCATGTCCTCGACATCGAGGGGCTCGACAGCGGCATCGCGGGCCATCTCACCGCGCGCCTGCCCGGCGCCGGGACGTTCCT
>VGDA01000563.1 GCA_016869915.1 Alphaproteobacteria bacterium | reverse complement strand
CGCCGCGATGGTCGAGGAACTGCGCAGCCTCGGCCTGCTCTGACCGACCTGGCGCGCGTCACGGAGGCACGATGCCGAGGATCCTTCTCACCTATCCGGCGGGCGAGCGCGAGCAGCGCTACGGCGCGGCGCTCGACGGGCTGCGCGCGCTGGGCGAGGTCGTGCTCAATCCCCTGCCGCGGACGATGACGGTGGACGAGCTCGCCGAGGCCGGCGCCGGCTGCGCCGCGATCGTCAGCGACCGCAACACGCCCTTCGACGCGGGCCTCGTCGCGCGCCTGCCCGGCACGCTGGCGCTGGTGCGCGCGGCGATGGACGTGCGGAACGTCGACATCCCGGCCGCGTCGCGCGCGGGGATCCTGGTGACGCGTGCCGGGCCGGGCTTTCGCGACGCCGTGGTGGAACTCGTCCTCGGGCAGATGATCGACCTCGCGCGCGGCCTGAGCGAGGGCGTCATGGCCTATCGCCGCGGCGAGGTCCCCGCGCGGCGCTCCGGCATCCAGCTGGCCGGTCGCACCGCCTCGATCCTCGGCTACGGCAACCTCGGCAGGCGCATGGCCGAGGTGCTTGCGATGCTGGGCATGCGCGTGCTGGTCCACGATCCCCACGCGACGTCGGTCGCGCCGCCGGCGATCGCCGCGTCGCGCGACGCGGCGATCGCGGAGGCGGACTTCCTCGTCTGCCTCGTCGTGCACGACGCCTCGACCGACCAGTCGATGGACCTCGGCGTCTTCCGCCGCATGAAGCGCGGCGCGTTCTTCATCAACCCCTCGCGCGGCAGGGTCGTCGACGAGCCCGCGCTGGCGCAGGCGCTGCGCGAGGGCCTGATCGCGGGCGCCGGCCTCGACGTGGGCTCGGATCCCGACGACGTGCCGCCCGTGGCGCTCGGCGCGCTGCCGGGTGTCGTCGCGTCGGCGCACATAGGCGGCATGGTGCCCGAGGCGCTCGCCTCGCAGGCGCAGGACACGGTGGGGCAGGTCGCGGACATCCTCGCAGGGCGCATGCCGCGCAATGCAGTGAACCCGGGCGACGCCCGGCGCCTCGCCTTGGCCGCGCCGCGCGACGTGGCCACGCAACCGAAGGAGTAGGCTGATGATTCTCCGCAGGACGATGCTCGCGGGCCTCGCGCTGGCGGCGACGCCCCGCCCGGCGATGGCCCATGCCGCGGCCTTCGCCGCGCAGGCCTTCGAGGCCGCGCAGGCGGCGGACAAGCCTATCCTCCTTGACGTCACCGCTTCCTGGTGCCCGACCTGCCGCGCGCAGAAGCCGATCCTCGCGCGCCTGCTGTCCGAACCGCGCTTCGCCGAGGTGGTCGCCTTCGAGATCGACTACGACCGGCAGAAGGATGTCGTCCGCCGCTTCGAGGTGCGCATGCAGAGCACGCTGATCGCCTTCCGGGGGCGCGATGAGATCGGCCGCAGCGTCGGCGACACGAACCCCGCCTCGATCCGCTCGCTGCTCGAGATGGCCCTCTAGGAGCGGCGCATGGCCGGTACGCTGCTCGCGGCATTCGGCGCGGGGATCCTGTCCCTGCTCTCGCCCTGCGTGCTGCCCATCCTGCCCATCCTCGTCGCCGGCGCGACCGCGGAAGGACGCGGCGGGCTCGCCGCGCTGGCGGGCGGGCTCGCGATCTCCTTCGCTGGGGCGGGGATCGCGCTCGCCACGATCGGCTTCTCGCTGGGCATCGATGGCGGATCGGTCCGCCTGGCCGCGGGCGCGCTCTTGGTGCTTCTCGGCGCGGCGATCGCGATCCCGCCGCTGCGGTTGCGCGTCGGCGCGTTCCTCGCGCCGGCGACCGGGCTGGCCGGCCGCAGCCTCGCGCGGCTCGACGGCAGTGGCGCGGCTGGCCAGTTCGCGATCGGGCTGCTGCTCGGCGTCGCCTGGAGCCCCTGCGTCGGTCCGACGCTCGGCGCGGCCTCGCTGCTGGCGGCGCGCGGCGAGCATCTCGGCGCGGTCGCGCTGACCATGGTCGCCTTCGCGATCGGCGCCGCCCTGCCACTTCTGCTGGTCGGCGCCATCCCGGCATCGCGCCTCGCCTCGGCGCGCGCGCGGCTCGGCGCGGCTGGTCGCGCCGGCGGCACGCTGCTCGGCGCGGGCCTGGTGCTCGCCGGGGCGCTCGTGCTCACGGGCCTCGACAAGCGCCTGGAGGCCTGGATCCTCGACGCCGCGCCGGACTGGCTCGTCCGCCTGTCGACGTCGCTGTGAGCTAGAAGGTCACGTCGTCGACGATCGCCTCGATACCCGCATCGGCGCAGGCCGCGTCGGCCGCGCCGCCGGGCGCGCCGGAGACGCCGATGCCACCGAGGATCGCGCCGGCGGCCTCGA
>VGDA01000562.1 GCA_016869915.1 Alphaproteobacteria bacterium | reverse complement strand
AACAAGGAGATGCACGAGCTGATGAAGCAGGGCGCCAACGTGGTGATCATGACCGACCCCAGCGGCATCGGCGACTTCGTGCCGGATTTCGGCGTCCTCAACGGGCCCTACCTGCTCAAGGAGCCCAGCGAGTTCCGCAAGATCCTGGCCAGCCAGTGGTACGCGGACCTCAACGCGAAGGGCCAGCGCGAGCAGTCGATGCGCGTGCTGACGCTCAACGGCTTCTTCGGCGCGCGCCACGCGCTCGCCAACAAGCCGCTGCGCTCGCCAGACGACTTCAAGGGCGTCGCCTTCCGCGTGCCGCCCACGCTGATGTGGCTCGAGACGTTTAAGGCGCTCGGCACGCGCCCCGTCACGATCCCCTGGCCGGAGATCTACGGCGCCATGCAGCAGGGCGTCGCCGACGCCGTCGAGGCGCCGCTCGCCTCGCTCTGGGGCATGAAGCTGCACGAGACGCGCAAGGTCGTCTCGCTGACCGGGCATTTCCTGTCCTGGATCGGCTGGGTCGTGAACGAGCGCGTCTGGCAGCGCATTCCCGCGGACATGCGCGCGATCGTCCAGGAGGAGTCGCTCGCCGCGGGCGACTTCATGACCGAGCGCACGCTCGCGGTGCAGGCGGACCTCGTGAAGAAGTTCCAGGAGGCCGGCCTGACGATCGTCAGCGACCTCAACATGGACGCGCTGCAGAAGGCGACCGAGGGCGTCTACTCGGCGATCCCCAACTGGACGCCGGGCCTGCACGCCACGGTGAAGAAGATCCTCGCCGGCTGAACCGGCGACGGGACGCCGGCTGCCCCGCGCCTCAGCGCTCGAGCAGCCGGCGCGCCTCGGCGAGGTCGCGCGCCACGCCGTTGCGCAGGTTCGCCAGGTCGTCCGCGGCGATCACCAGCCGCGCGCCCTTGGCCACCCATTTCGGCTGCTGCTCCGGCGGCAGGTAGAAGCCCATGCATGTCGCGAGGCCCTTCGCCCGCGCGGCGTCGAAGACCTTGTCCATCGCCGCGACCATGGTCGGGTGGTCGAGTTGGCCAAGCAGCCCGGCCGTGGCCGACATGTCCATCGGGCCGAGGCAGAGCGCGTCGATCCCCGGTACCGAGGCGATCGAAAGGGCACGCTCCGCGGCCTCGACATGCTCGATCTGCGGGATGACGAAGGTCGCCGCGTCGGCATTGGCGATGTAGCCGGCCATGTCGCGGAAATAGTCGCTCGCGCGGCGCGGGCCGAAGCCGCGGCGCCCGGCGGGCGCGTACTTGCACGCGGCGACGAGCCGCGCGCATTGCTCCGCGTCCATCGTCATCGGCCCGATCACGCCGTCCGCGCCGATGTCGAGCACGCGCTTGATGCCCGAGGGGTCGTGGCCCGGCACGCGCACGATCGTCACGGGATCCCAGGCCTTCATCGCCGCGAGGCAGTGATGGAGGTTCTCGAGCGTGATCGAGGTGTGCTCGGTGTCGATCAGGACGATGTCGAAGCCCGATCCGGCCAGCACCTCGGCGACGCCGACGTCGTTGAAGGTGAGCCAGGCGCTGTAGACCACCTCGCCGCGACGGAGCTTCTCCTTCACCTCGAGCGCGCGCCTGGAAGCCATCCCGCGTTCCTCCCCCGTCAGGCGGCGAGCGGGGCGACGCCCCGGCTGGCCGCGGCATCCGCTATCTGGCGCAGCGTCTCGGCATCGAGCGGCACGCCCGTGGCGAGGCGCTCGGCGCGATGGCGCGCCTCGAGTTCACCGGGCACCAGGATCTCGTCGCCGGCGCGCAGCGGCGCGGCGCTCTTCATCCACAGCGCGAGGTCGCGCGCGTCCTCGCGCAGCGCCTCGCCGCCGGCCATGCGATCCGGCGCGACGAAGATGGCGAGCATGTTGTTGCCCTTGCCGTCGACGCGCGGATCGCTGCAGCCGCCGCCGGTCAGCGCGCCGGCGAGCAGGTCGATCATCATGCAGAGCCCCGCACCCTTGTGCGCGGCGATCGGCAGCAGCGCGCCGGCCGGCGGCCCGTAATAGGCGCGCGGGTCGCGGCTGGGCCTGCCCTCGGCGTCGACGACGGCGCCCTCGGGCAGTTCCGCCCCGCGGTTGAGCGCGACGCGCACCTTGCCCTCCGGTACGACGGAGGTGGTGATGTCGAGCACCAGCGGCGGCCCGTCCTGGCACGGCACGCCGATCGCGAGCGGGTTCGGCGCGAGGCGCCGCTCGCGACCGCCGGCCGGCGCGACCTGGATGCCGCCGCGCCCCGGCGAGTTGACGAAGAAGAGGGACACGAGGCCGCGCGCGGCGGCCATCTCCGCCCAGCCGCCGATGCGGCCGAGATGGCCCGCATGGCGCAGGGCGATCAC
>VGDA01000561.1 GCA_016869915.1 Alphaproteobacteria bacterium | reverse complement strand
GCCTCGACATGGTCGACCGCGACGCCGTCGCCGGATTGCAGCATGGCGCCGGCCGCGAGCATCGCCTCCGGGAAGTCCATCCCCGCGGCGAGGATGAAGAGCTCGAGCGCGACCTCGGGCCTGCGCTCGGTGTCGTCGACCTCGCCGCGCGCGACCTGGCCGGCCCTGAACATCGCAAGCGGGATGCCGGCGGATCCCGCCTCGACCAGGTGCGAGATCGCAAGGCGGCGGTCGGCGGGCATGCCTTCGCCCGCGGCGTACATCTCGCCGAGCTCGGCATGCGCCGCGGCGTAGCCCCCGGCGATGGCGCGCACGAAAAGCTGGCGGGCGCGCTCGAAGTCGCGCTCCACCGCGACGCCATGCCTGTACATCGTGCCGAGGGAGAATTCGCCGTAGGGATCGCCCTGCTTGGCCGCGCGGCGGAAGAGGTCGAGGGCATGCTCCTCGTCCGCGTCGACGCCCTCGCCCACGAGGAACAGGTAGCCGAGCGCGGACTGGCAAGCCGCCTCGCCGGCGCGCGCGCAATGGGCAAAGGCGGCCACGGCCGTGTCGATGTCGCCGGCCTCGTAGGCCTCGGTCGCCAGGCGGTGCATCGCCGAGGCCTCGCGCGCCGCGGCTGGCGCCGGCGTTCCGATGGCGATCGCCGCCGCCACCGCCACCGCCACCGCCGCGATCGTCTTCAAGCGCCCAGCCATGCCCGCCATCTCCGTTCCGTGCGCATCCCGCGCAGGCCGCGATGGAAGGGGCGGAAGATGGCGAGGCGATGGCGGCTGTGCGGCGCGGCGCCGGCGGATAGACTCCGCGCATGGACAGAACCTCGCGGAACCGTCCCGCCTGGTCGCTCGCCTGCGAGGGATGCGGGCGGACGCACACGGCCTTCGCCGCCTTCCGCGGCTGCCCCGACTGCGCGCGCGAGGGCAGGACCTGCGTGATGCAGGTCGAGGGCGCGCTGCCGCTGGCGCCCGCGCCCGGCGCGCCGACGCTCGGCGAGGGCGGGACGCCGCTGGTGCGCGCGCCGCGCATCGCCGCGCGGCTGGGCGTGGGCGAGCTCTTCTTCAAGCTCGAGGGCGCGAACCCGACCGGCTCCTACAAGGACCGCTACGTGGCGGCGACGCTCGCGGCGGTCCTGCCCTTCGGCGTCGATCGAATCGTCGTCTCCTCGACGGGCAATCTCGGCGTCTCGGTCGCGGCCTATGCCGCCGCCGCGGGGATGCGATGCCTCTTCCTCGCGGCGTCCGGCCTGCCCCGCGCGGCGCTCGTCCAGGCGCAGGCCCATGGCGCGCTGGTCGCGATGACCGACGCGCAGCGGCGCAACGTGCTGTTCGAGCACGCGGCGCTGGAGCGCGGCTGGTTCCCGGTCGGGCTGCGCATGCCGCGGCGCGTCTCAAACCCCTTCGGCGTCGAGGGCTACCGCGCGATCGCAATCGAGGTCGCGGCGGCGCTGGGCCGCGCGCCGGACGCGATGCTCTTTCCCTGCGCGCGCGGCAACGGCCTGTTCGGGGCATGGCGCGGCTTCTCCGCCATGCCCGGCCCGCGCCCGCGCATGGTCGCCTGCCAGCCCGCCGACGCGAACTCGATCGAGGCGAGCCTGCGCGCGGGCGTCGAGATGCCGCTCGAGCTGCCGCCCAGCACGAGCATCGCGTTCTCCACCCGCGAGAGCCAGGCCGACCCGATGGCGCTGCGCGCGATCCGCGAATCGGGCGGCACGGCGGCCTCGGTCGACGACGCGGCGATCCTCGCCGCCCAGGACGAGCTCGCGCGCAGCGGCATCTTCGTCGAGCATTCCTGCGCGCTGCCGCTCGCCTGCCTGCCCGGCCTGCTCGCCCGCGGCGCGCTGCGCCGCGACGAGACCATCGTGTGCGTGCTCACCGCCAGCGGCGTGCGCTGGGCGGAGCAGATGCCGGACTTCCCCGCGGTGCCGGAGATCGCGCCGACGCCGGCCGCGCTCGACGCCTTCCTCGCCGCCGCCGGCGCGGGATAGGCGGGCTACGGCGCCGTGCGGTCGACCGGCCAGGCGAGGAAGGGCGGCGTCTCCTCGCAGCGCGCGGCGTGGTCGCGCAGGGCGGGATAGTGGTCCGGCTCCATCGTGTCGGGCACCACGAAGCTGATGAAGCCCCAGGCCACCGCCGCGCCGATCGAGCCGTGGGTCTGCTGCGCGGGCAGGCTGCGCCAGTCGCGGATCGCGATGCCCTCGAGCGCGCCGAGCGCGGTTGCGAGCTGCGACTGGATGCGGTCGATCCAGGGCTGGTGCTGGCTCTCCGCCGGGCGCTTGCGCTCGTACTCGATCGCGATCGCCTTCTCCATCAGCACGACCGCGAGGCCGGTGGCGCGCA
>VGDA01000560.1 GCA_016869915.1 Alphaproteobacteria bacterium | reverse complement strand
GCGCACGCAATGCCTCGACCAGACCTATTTCCGCCACGCAGGCATCGAGCCATCGGCGCATCGAATCGTGGTCGTGAAGTCCACCAACCACTACCGCGCCGACTTCGCCGCGATGGCCGAGCGCATCATCGAGGTGGAGGCGCCGGGCCTGTCCTCGATGAACACCGGACAGCTGCCCTTCACGCGGCTGCGCGACGGCATCCGCCTCTTCGGAGGCGGGCCCGCCTTCCGGGGCCGCGCCTGATCCGCCCGGGGCTCCGGGGACGCCGCCGCGCGCTGCCGCTCGGCGCGGTCGCGATCCTGATGGCCCTGGCACTGCTCGGCCTGCGCACGCCCTGGGGCCAGGACCTCCTCGCGCCGGTCGCGTTCAAGGGCCATGCGCGGGTGATCGACGGGGATTCGCTGGAGATCGAAGGCCTGCGGGTGCGCATCTCGGGCATCGACGCGCCGGAGATGGCCCAGACATGCACCGCGGCGGACGGCACGCCCTTCGCCTGCGGGCGCCGGGCGCGCGCCGAACTGGAGCGCCTCGCCGGCGGACGCGACCTCGACTGCCGGCGCGAGGGCCGCGACCGCTACGAACGCGTGCTCGCCTCGTGCCGGGCCGGCGACGCCGACATCGCGATGGCGATGGTCGCGACCGGCTGGGCGCTCGCCTATGCCGGGCCCGCCGGCGACAGGCTGCGCGGCACCGAGCGGCGGGCGCGCGACGCACGCAGCGGCCTCTGGGAGGGCGGCTTCGAGAGGCCCGAGGACTGGCGGCGAAGGGCCGGTCGCTGAATCAGCCGTCGCGGCGCCGCGCGGCGTCCTCGTAGCGGGCGCGGGCCTCGCGCACCTCCGCGCGCGGCGATGCTGCCGGGACGGCCACGTCCCACCACGCCCCGCCCTCTCCCGTCGAACGCGCCGGATCTGTGTCGATGACGACGACGGCGCTGCGCGCCGCGGCGCGCGCGCGCTCCAGCGCCGCCGGCAGGTCGCGCAGCCGCGCCACCTTCTCCGCCTGCGCGCCGAGGCTGCGCGCATGGGCGACGAAGTCGATCGCCGGCATCTCGAGCCCGGGGCCGAAGAGGTTGTTGAACGACGCGCCGCCGCAGGCCCGCTGCAGCCGGTCGATGCAGCCGAAGCCACGATTGTCGAGGAGCACGACGACGAGCTTCGCCCCCATGGCGACCGACGTCGCGAGCTCGGAATTCATCATCAGGTAGCTGCCGTCGCCGACCATCACGACGATCTCGCGGTCGGGGCACGCGAGCCGCGCACCGAGGCCTCCGGCGATCTCGTAGCCCATGCAGCTGTAGCCGTATTCGAGGTGGTAGCTGCCGGGACCGGTGGCGCGCCAGAGCTTGTGCAACTCGCCCGGCAGCCCGCCCGCCGCGCAGAGCACGGTGGTGCGCGCCGTCGCGAAGCGGTTCACGACGCCCAGCACCTGCGCGTCGCTGGGCGGGGCGTCGCCCTGGTCCAGGGCCGTGATCGCGTCGACGTGGCCCTGCCAGGCGCAGGCACGCTCGCCCGCGAGTCCGGTCCACTCGGCGGGCGCGCGCCAGCCGGCAAGCGCGGCCGAGAGCGCCTCGATCCCCGAGCCGGCATCCGCGACGAGCGCCGTCGCGCCGTGCTTCGCCGCGTCGAAGGGCGCGACGTTCAGCTGCACGAGGCGGGCCTCGCGCGGGAGCAGCGCGCGGCTGCCGCTGGTGAAGTCCTGCAGCCGCGTTCCGATCGCCAGCACGACGTCGGCCTCGCGGGCGAGCGCGTTGGCGGCCTCCGTTCCGGTGACGCCGATCGCGCCGACCGCGCGCGGATGGTCCCATGCAAGGGTCCCCTTGCCGGCCTGCGTCTCCGCGACCGGGATCCCGGTCGCCTCGGCGAAGGTCGCGAGGGCCGCCGCCGCGCCGGCGTAGAGCACGCCGCCGCCCGCGATGGCGAGGGGCCTGCGCGCGCCGCGCAGGATGCGCGCGGCCTCCGCGAGTTCACGCGGGTCCGGGCCCGGGCGCCGCGCGCGATGGAGGCGCCGCGCGAAGAAGTCGTCCGGGAAGTCGATCGCCTCCGCCTGCACGTCCTGGCAGAAAGACAGGGTCGCCGGGCCGCAATTCACTGGATCGAGCAGGACCTCGAGCGCGGCCGGAAGCGAGGACAGGAGCTGTTCCGGCCGCGTGATCCTGTCCCAGAAGCGGGACACCGGACGGAAGCTGTCGTTTGCCGAGATTGTGGGGTCACCGAAATCCTCGACCTGCTGGAGGACCGGATCGGGCCGGCGCGAGGCGAAGACGTCGCCGGGAACGAGCAGCAGGGGCAGGCGGTTCACGTGCGCGACGGCCGCCGCGGTGACCATGTTCGTCGCG
>VGDA01000559.1 GCA_016869915.1 Alphaproteobacteria bacterium | reverse complement strand
AGCAGGAGTGGTCGCCGCGACCGACCGCGAGTCGGCGGAGCACCAGTTCTTCGCGCGCCGCGCCTCTCCGGCCGCCTGATCCATGCGCGTCGCGATCGTCGATTTCGGGTCGGGCAACCTGCGCTCCGCGTCGCGGGCGCTCGAGCGCGCCGCGCGCGAGGCCGGGCGTGCCTGCGCCATCGAGGTGACCGCCGATGCGGCGGCCGTGGCGGCGGCGGACCGCATCGTGCTCCCCGGGGACGGCGCCTTCGCCGATTGTCGCCGCGGGCTCGCGGCGTTGCCCGGCATGGTCGAGGCGCTGGAGCGCGCCGTGCACGGGCGCGGCGTCCCATTCCTCGGGATCTGCGTCGGCATGCAGCTGCTGGCCACGCGCGGGACCGAGCACGGCACGACGCCGGGCCTCGACTGGATACCGGGCGAATGCGTGCGCCTTGACCCAGCCGACCCCGGCCTCAAGGTCCCGCACATGGGATGGAACGAACTCGTGCCGCGCCGCGCCCATCCGCTCCTGGACGGGATCGATGCCGGCGCCCATGCCTATTTCGTCCATTCCTTCCATTTCGGCGCGCGCGAGCCCGCGGATGTCGTGGCGACCGCCTCGTACGGAGGCGACGTGACCGCGGTCGTCGCGCGCGCGAATGTCGCAGGCACGCAGTTCCATCCCGAGAAGAGCCAGGCGACGGGCCTGCGCATCCTCGCCAACTTCCTGCGGTGGCGCCCGTGATCGTGTTTCCCGCCATCGACCTCAAGCAGGGTCGCTGCGTTCGGCTCCTGCGCGGCGAGATGTCCGCCGCCACCGTCTTCAACGACGATCCTGCCGACCAGGCGCGCCGCTTCCTCGCCGCCGGCGCGCGCTTCCTGCACGTCGTCGACCTCGATGGCGCCTTCGAGGGGCGCGCGGCCAACGCGCCCGCGATGGAGGCGATCGCGGTGGAGGTCGCCCGCGCCGGCGCCGGGCTGCAGCTCGGCGGCGGCATCCGCACCGCAGCCGACATCGAGCGCTGGCTCGCGGCCGGCGTCACCCGCGTCATCCTCGGCACGCGTGCCCTGCGCGACCCCGCCTTCGTCGACGCGGCCTGCCGCCGCTGGCCGGGGCGCATCGTCGTCGGGATCGATGCGCGCGCCGGGCGCGTCGCCGTGGAAGGCTGGGCGGAGACCTCCGACGTCACCGCCGAGGCGCTGGCGCTGCGCTTCCGCGACGCGGGCATCGCCGCGATCGTCCACACCGACATCGAGCGCGACGGCGCGCTGGGCGGGGCGAACGTGGAGGCAAGCGCCGCGCTGGCGCGCGCGAGCGGCCTTCCCGTCGTCGTCTCCGGCGGCATCGCCTCGCTCGACGACCTGCGCGCCGTGGCCGCCCGCCGCCGCGACGGGCTTGTCGGCGCGATCACGGGGCGCGCGCTCTATGACGGGCGCATCGACCTAACCGAGGCCCTGGCCCTCGCCGCGGCGGCGGAGGCGCATGCATGCTGAAGGTGCGAATCATTCCCTGCCTCGACGTCCAGGGCGGCCGGGTCGTGAAGGGCGTCAACTTCGTCGACCTCGTCGATGCCGGCGACCCGGTCGAGCAGGCGCGCGTCTACGACGCCGCGGGCGCCGACGAGCTCGCCTTCCTCGACATCGGCGCCAGCCACGAGAACCGCGACACGATCCTCGACGTCGTCGCGCGCACGGCTGACCAGTGCTTCATGCCGCTCACGGTCGGCGGCGGCGTGCGCAACCTCGCCGACGTGCGACGCCTGCTGCTCGCCGGCGCCGACAAGGTGTCGATCAACACCGCCGCGGTGTCGCGGCCGGAATTCGTTTCCGAGGCCGCGGAGAAGGTCGGCAGCCAGGCCGTCGTCGTGGCGATCGACGCGCGCCGCGCCGGACCCGGCCGGTTCGAGGTCTTCACCCATGGCGGCAGGAAGCCGACCGGGCTCGACGCCGTCGAATGGGCGCGCGAGATGGCCAGGCGCGGCGCGGGCGAGATCCTGCTGACATCGATGGACCGCGACGGCACGAAGCAGGGCTTCGACTGCGAACTCACGCGTGCCGTCAGCGACGCCGTGCCGGTGCCGGTCATCGCCTCGGGCGGCGTCGGCGCGCTCGGGCACTTCGCGGCCGGCGTGCGCGAGGGCCATGCCAGCGCGCTGCTCGCCGCGTCGGTGTTCCATTTCGGGACCTTCACCATCGCCGAGGTGAAGGCGAGCCTCGCCGCCGCAGGCATCCCGGTGCGGCCGGTCGGCTGACGCCTCAACTGCCCGCCACGAGCCCCGCGTCGCGCAACCGACCGATCTCCGCGGATGCCAGGCCGAGCACGTCTGCGAGCACCTCCTCCGTGTGCTGGCCGAGCCGCGGC
>VGDA01000558.1 GCA_016869915.1 Alphaproteobacteria bacterium | reverse complement strand
CGCGGGGTTCCCTCGGCCGTGGCCGCGAAGGGAGCGGAACCCGCGAGCGGCGCGAGTTCGCTCCGGATCCCGGCAGGGAGCGATCGCCTCCAGATCGCGAGAGGCTCGCCCGGCGAGAGCGCGGCATGCAGGACCCCGGGGACATCGTCCTCCACGGCGCCATGGCCGGCCCTTGGCGGCTGCTTCCGGATGGCGTTGGCCAGTCGACGGGCGTTCATGGCATTAGGGATGTGATAACATCACTGTAAATGCAAGCATCTTGTTTCGTGCCGCCGTCGGCCGCAAAAGGGCTGCGGAACTTGCGAGGACGGGACGGCATGAGATCCGGCAATGGCCTACCGAGGAACCAGTCCCTGGTGCTCGATGCGCTGCGCGCGTCTTCTGGAACCGCGCTCACCGCCTACGAACTGCTCGCTCGGCTTGGCGGTGCCGGCCTGCGTGGTCCGCAGACCATCTATCGTGCCCTTGATTCCCTCCAGCAGGCTGGCCTCGTCCATCGGATCGAGAGCATCAACGCATTTTCGGCTTGCAACCACGATGGTTCGGGGGCGGGTGCGCATGCATCGAGGCATCGCCCAGCCTTCGCCGTCTGCCGTCGATGCCACGTGGTGCGCGAGCTCGACGATGCGGCGCTGTCGGCCGTGCTCGGCGTGGTGGCGGACCGCTCCGGCTTCGCGGACTGCGAAAGCGTGATCGAGCTGGTCGGTACCTGTCCTTCCTGCAACGCGACCGAGTCCGGGTCGGCGGGCTAGCCGGCCAGCCCGGCTGGCAAGCCGAGTTGCCAAATCCGGGAAAGTTATTGTATTACATCACACTGAAGGCGAAGCGCATGACGCCCGCCCCGTGCACGAACTGCCGAGGAGGGCGAACACGATGCGAGGCAACGAAGAGCGGATCCCCGTCACGGTCCTGACCGGCTATCTCGGCGCGGGGAAGACGACCCTCCTCAACCGGATCCTCACCGAGGACCACGGCAGGAAGTATGCGGTGGTCATCAACGAGTTCGGCGAACTCGGCGTCGACAACGACCTCGTCGTGGACGCGGACGAGGAAGTCTTCGAGATGAACAACGGCTGCATCTGCTGCACGGTGAGGGGCGACCTCATCCGCATCATCGGCGGACTGCTCAAGCGCAAGGAACTCGACGGCATCCTGATCGAGACCACCGGCCTTGCCGATCCGGCCCCGGTCGCGCAGACCTTCTTCGTCGACGACGAGGTGCGAAGCCGGACACGGCTGGACGCGATCGTGACCGTCGTCGACGCGCGCAACCTGCCCGCGCGCCTCGCCGACAGCGCGGAGCCGGAGGAGCAGATCGCCTTCGCCGACGTCGTTCTCGTCAACAAAATCGACCTTGTCACCGAGGCGGAACTCGCCGAGGTGGAGCGTCGGATCCGCGCCATCAATCCCCAGGCCCGGCTGCATCGCACGCATCGCGCGACGCTGCCGGTCGGCGACGTCCTCGGCCGCGGCGGCTTCGACCTCGATCGGATCCTCGAGTTCGAGCCCGGTTTCCTGGCCGGCGAGGACGACCATGTCCATGACAGTGACGTGTCCAGCGTCTCCTTCGAGCTGGACCGCCCGCTGTCCCAGGAGCGCTTCCGGACCTGGATCCACCAGCTCCTCGCGCAGCGCGGCCAGGACATCCTGCGCACCAAGGGCATCCTCGACTTCGAGGGCGAGCAGCGCCGCTTCGCCTTCCAAGCGGTGCACATGCTCGCCGAAGGCGACTTCATCGGCCCGTGGCGCACCGGCGCGAAGCGGCGCTCCAAGCTGGTCTTCATCGGCCGGCGCATCGACCGCACGGCCCTCGCCGAAGGCTTCGAGGCCTGCATAGCCGCTGGGGCCTGAGGCGGCCGGGAACCGGGATCCCGGGCGCGGCGACGCGAAAACGGTCACGCGCGCCGCTGCTTCTCGCTAAGTTCCTGCGCCACGGAGGACCCCATGGCGCTCATCACCTACCTCACCCGCATCCAGTTCGACTTCGGCGCGGTCAGGCTGCTGCCGGACGAGACGAAGCTCGCGGGGATCTCCCGCCCGCTGCTCGTGACCGACAAGGGCGTGGCCGCCGCGGGCATCGCCCAGCGCGTCGCCGATGCCATGTCGCCGAAGCCCCTCGCGGTGTTCGACGGCACGCCGTCCAACCCGACCGAGGCCGCGACCAAGCTGGCGCTCGAGCTCTACCGCGCGCATGGCTGCGACGGCCTGGTCGCCGTCGGCGGCGGCTCTTCGATGGACCTCGCCAAGGCCGTCGCGCTGCTCGCCACGCATCCGGGCGCGCTGGCGCAGTACATGGCGATCGAGGGTGGCGTCGCGCGCATCACGCCGAAGGTCGCGCCCGTGA
>VGDA01000557.1 GCA_016869915.1 Alphaproteobacteria bacterium | reverse complement strand
GCTGCGCCGGCCGGCGTGCCGCCGCGTAGGGCACGGCCTCGTGGCCCTCGTCGCCCGTCGCATGCGGCGCCGGCTGCGTGCGCGGCGCGCGAGGCGGCTTCGGGATCGTGATCGCCATGCCGGGCGTCGAGCTGCGCACCTCGATCTTGCGGCCGCGCACGCTCGAGCCATCGAGCGCGGCGATGGCCGCCTCCGCGGCGCGCGGCGGCGCGACGTTCACGAGCCCGCAGCCCTTCGTGCCCTTGCCCCCGGCCTCGCGGGCCATGAACGCGCCCAGCACGATCCCGTAGGGATCGAAGAGCTGCGCCAGCTCCTCGTCGGTGAACCCGTTGGGGAGGTTGGCTACGAAGATGTTTCCGCGGAACTTGTTCTGCCTCATCACGATCTCCCCCGGACAGGCGAGGCATATTGCCAGCGCGCGCCGCGCCTTGCCCTGCGGCGCCCTGTCCCACCCCTCGTCCGGCTCAGCGCGCGCCGACCTTCCCGCGCAGGGAGGCCAGCAGGGCCTCGACCTTGCCGCCGCCGCGCTGGATGACGGACGAGAACTCGTCGCGCTGCGTGACGGCCATCGAGACGCCCTCGATCGAGACGTCGATCACCTTGTAGGCGCTGGAGCCCCGGCGCACGCGCACGTCGAGGCGCACCGGGGGCTTGCTCGCCACCGATCCCTCGACGGCGACGATCACGTCGTTGTCCTCGTTCGGTCGGCTCACGCTGAGCACGCGCAGGCGCGCGGTGTTGAACTCGTTGAAGCGGCGCGCATAGGTCTGGACGACGAGCTCGTCGAAGAGCCTGAGATACTCGGCGCGCTCGGCCTCCGTCGCCTGGCGCCAGTAGCGGCCGAGCACGAAGCGCGCGATCAGGGGAACGTCGAAGCCGTCCAAGAACAGCTTGCGGAAGCGCGTGTCGCGCTCGCCCTCCGACAGGTTCGGCGCGGCGAGCTGGTCGATCGCGTCCTGGGCGAGCGTGGTGACGAAGCTGCCCGCGTCCGTGGCGTTGCGCGCGCTGGCTCCGCCGGCGCGGGGCAGGGCCGTCGCGAGCAGGGTCGCCAACGCGAGCGACGCTCCCGCCCGCCGGGAAAGGACGGTTTTCATCTGATCGATCGGCCTCAGTCCGTGTCGACGCCGAAGCGGAAGCGCGGCCCGATCGTCGCGTCGCTGTCCTCGTTCCGGATGTCGGAGGCGCGCCGCTGGCGGTATGCGCTGCGGACCGCGGCGTAGTAGTCCTGGCCGCGCTCGAGCTCGGCGATGCCCTCGAGCGTGCGCTCGCGTCCCGACACGAAGGCGACGCCGGTGCGGGTCCAGGTGAACGCGTTGCCCCTGCTCGTGATGTCGCCGTCGAGCGCGACGATGGTGACGGGATCGAGGAAGCGATCGGCGACGAGGCCGACCGTGTCGCGCGGGCTCGATGGCCCGAAGATCGGCAGCATCAGGTAGGGATCTCCGCCGAAGCCCCAGATCGCGAGGGTCTGCCCGAAATCCTCGTCGTGGTGCGGGTATCCATTGTCCTTGGCCATGTCGAAGAGGCCGAGGACGCCGAAGGTCGAATTGAGCCCGAATCGCGCGATCGCGTCGCCCGCCCGGCCGAACTGTCCCTGGAGCACGTCGTTCACTGCGGTCCAGGGCAGGCGAAGGTTCGAAACCGCATTCGCGACCGAGTTGCGGGCGGGATAGGGCACCGTCTGGCGATAGATCGTCGCGAGGGGCTTGCCGACGAATTCGTCGCCGAACCGGTTGACCTCGAAGATGTAGCGGTTGAACGGCTCTATCGGGTCGTTTGCCGCGGCATCGCCAGCAGGGGCGTTCGCCGTGGAGCAGGCGGCGAGGGCGCCCAGCGCCAGGATGGCGCAGCCGCGCGCCGCAAACGCGAGCCACTGGCGCGGGCCGTCCAGTCTCGTCTCTGAAGGCATCGTCGCTGCTACCTCGTTCGCGCTGGAGCCGGACCCCCGGAGGATTACGGGTTCCCGAACCGCGCCGCCATTCAACCATGGTGGCGTCAATACAGGGTTAAGGGCCGGTATAGGACTCCGCGCCTGCACGATCTGCATAGCACAGCCCCTGCAGCGCGAACAGGCGCGCACATGCGTCGTCGATCATGCGGCTTGCCTTTAAATAGATAAGGATATAAGAAATTGAGCATATCATTCTTTCGTTCTTCGAATCGAGACATGGATACGCTTCTCTCCGCCCTGCGCGCCGTTGCCGAGCCCACGAGGCTACGGCTCCTCGCGCTTTGCGCCGAAGGGGAGTTCACCGTCAGCGAACTCACGCAGATCGTCGGGCAGAGCCAGCCGCGGGTCTCGCGCCACCTCAAGCAGCTCACCGATGCCGGGCTCCTCCAGCGGC
>VGDA01000556.1 GCA_016869915.1 Alphaproteobacteria bacterium | reverse complement strand
CCTGGTGATTTGGGACAACCTCGCGACGATGCATCGCGCCACGCCCTTCGAGGACGCCCGCTACCGGCGCGAGCTGCGCCGCGTCACGACGCTGGACGTTCCCGCCACGACCTAGCGCGGCGATCGACTCACGGCGCGACGACCTGGTGCCCGTCGTTCCCGGCCAGCGCCTCCTCGCGCCAGAGGCCGAGCGAGCGCATCACCGGAAGGTCGTTGAAGCAGAACAGGCACGCGTCCTCGGTGTCGGAGGCGTTGGCGTGCTCGTGGAAGGCCCAGGAGGGCACGACGAAGATGTCGCGCTGCTTCCAGTCGAAGCGCCTGCCGCCGATGACCGACCAGCCGCTGCCCCTCGCCACCTGGTAGACGAAGCTGCCGGTATGCCGATGCGCGCGCGTGCGCTCGCCGGGCCGCAGCATCTGCATGCTGGCGCCGATCGTCTGCATCGGCGGGCCGCCGGTGAGCGGGTTCACGTAGTTCATCAGGATGCCGTCGAAGGGAGAGCCCGCGTCGAGCCGCGCGCGGCGCAGCAGCGCCTCGTAGGTCGGCGCCCACTCGTACTTGAGAAGCGGCGAGTAGGGCCGGTCCCAGGAATGCGTCGCGGGATGCAGCGCGGGCGCGCCCCAGAGCGCGGTGGAATTGTCGACGGGATGCGCGACCTCCTGGCGCATGCGCGGGTGGACGACGAAGAAGTTCGCCTCCAGCGCGTTGACCAGCGGGATGTCGAGCCCGTCCTGCCAGATGCAGGTCGTGCCGTCGGCCTCGACGCCATGCTCGTGCCAGGTGCCGTTGGGCGTCAGCACGAAGTCGTTCTCGCCCAGCGTCATCTTGTGCCCGTCGACGACGGTGAAGGCGCCGCGACCCTCCATGATGAAGCGCAGCGCCGAGGCGGAATGCGCGTGCGAGGTCGCGACCTCGCCGGGGTTCATCACCTGGATGCCGCTGTAGAGCCAGCCCACGGCCGCGACGACGTCGCGCCGCCCGGGATTGGCGAGGTAGATGACGCGCCGCCCCGCCTTCTCCGGCTCCACCAGCGCGAGCGACCGCAGCACGGGGCCGCGCAGGTCGGCGTAGCGCCAGAGCATCGGCACGGATGCCGAGCGCGGCTCCCAGGGCTCGATGCGGTTGGCGACGGTCCAGAGCGCGCCCGCCTCGCTGCGCGCGAGGTCGTCGTAGTAGGCGACCAGTTCCGGCGTATCGGCGACGTTGGCGCGACCCGCCACGTCCTCGCGGTGGTTCTCGTGCCTGCGGTCGGACATCGCTGCTCCTCCTGCTCGCGACGGGGACGCTAGCACGCGCGCGGCGCTTCGCGCTCGCCTCGCCCCCGTGCCTCGCCTATCGTGGCCGCTGTATGGGCACCAGGCGATGGAGCGCGGCGATGAAGGACATGTTCGACCTCACGGGCAAGGTCGCGATCGTGACCGGCGGCAATGGCGGCATCGGCCTCGGCATGGCCAAGGGCCTCGCCGCGCATGGCGCCGCCATCGTCGTCGCGGGACGCAACGCGGCGAAGACGGAGGCGGCGGTGAAGGAACTGGTCGCCTCGGGCGCCAAGGCGAGCGGGTTCTCCGTCGACGTGCGCAAGGAGGACCAGGTGCGCGCCATGGTCGCCGACGCGGTCGCGCGCCATGGCCGGCTCGACATCCTGGTCAACAACGCGGGCATGAGCATCCGCGCCCTGCCCCAGGACTACCGGCTCGAGGACTGGCGCGAGGTGCTCGAGTCGAACCTCACCAGCGCCTTCGTGGCCAGCCACGCGGCCTATCCGCACCTCAAGGCCGCGGGCGGCGGCAAGGTCGTCAACATCGGCTCGATGATGTCGATCTTCGGCGCGCCCTTCGCGACGGCCTACGCGGCGAGCAAGGGCGGCATCGTGCAGTTCACCAAGGTCTGCGCGAACGCCTGGGCGAAGGACAACATCCAGGTGAACGCGATCCTGCCCGGCTGGATCGACACCGAGCTGACGCGCGGCGCGCGGCGCGACGTCGACGGCCTGCACCAGCGCGTCGAGGCGCGCACGCCAGCCGGGCGCTGGGGCGAGCCCGCGGACATGGCCGGCATCGCGGTCTTCCTGTGCAGCGCGGCGTCGGGCTTCGTCACCGGCACCGCGATCCCGGTGGACGGCGGCTACTCGATCAACGGCTGAGGCCGCAGCCTCACGTCCCGCAGAAGGTCCGGCACACGCGCTCCTCCGGCCGCGCGGGCGCGGCGAGCGCGGCTAGGCGCGGCTGGTCGTCGAAGGGCCGCGCCAGGGCCTCGTGCAGCGCCTCGAAGGGACCGAGGTCGCCCGCCTCGATGGCCGCGACGATCGCCTCCTCGACGCGATGGTTGCGCGGGATGAAGAGCGGGTTGGCGCGCCGCATGGCCCCGGC